>NVRR01000031.1 GCA_002732675.1 Sneathiella sp.
ATCAATTCGGAACGCGCCGTGACAGGATCGGGAGCGGCGCGGATGAGCTTAATGATCTCATCAATATTGGCGACCGCAATGGCGAGGCCGATCAATACATGGGCTCGTTCGCGGGCCTTGTTGAGCAGATATTTAGTCCGGCGCGTAACGACTTCCTCGCGGAAATCGAGGAATGCTTCCAGAAGTTCCTTAACATTCAGAAGTTCCGGTTTACCCCGGTTTAGCGCCAGCATATTAACACCGAAAGACGTCTGCAAAGACGTGTAGCGATACAGCTGGTTCAGAACCACTTCGGCCATGGCATCGCGCTTGATCTCGACGACGACACGAACGCCGTGACGATCAGATTCATCGCGAAGATCACCAATGCCCTCGACCTTCTTGGCGCGGACAAGATCGGCGATCTGTTCAACCAACCGCGCCTTGTTCACCTGATAGGGTATTTCGGTAACGATCAACGCTTGGCGATCTTTGCGAATTTCTTCGATGTCCACCTTGGCCCGCATGATGACCGAGCCGCGCCCCGTCGTCAGGCCACTTATTGATCCGGTACGGCCCAATATAACGCCGCCAGTCGGGAAATCCGGCGCGGGGATATGTTCAAGCAGTTCTTCAACCGCCAGTTCAGGATTCTCCAGCAGTGCAATACTGCCATCAATAACCTCGCCCAGATTATGAGGGGGAATATTTGTCGCCATGCCAACGGCGATACCACCGGCGCCATTGACCAGCAGGTTCGGATAGCGTGCCGGCAATACCGACGGTTCGCGCTCGCTATCGTCATAGTTATTAACGAAATCAACGGTTTCCTTGTCGATGTCATCGATCAGGCTTTCGGCCGCTTTTTGCAGGCGGGCTTCGGTATAACGCATGGCGGCAGCTCTATCGCCATCCATGGACCCGAAATTGCCCTGACCTTCGATCAGCTTCAGGCTCATGGAGAAATCCTGCGCCAGACGCACCATGGCATCATAGATCGCGCTATCCCCATGCGGATGATAACGGCCCATCACGTCACCGACCACACGGGCCGATTTCCGGTAAGCTTTATCCGAGGTATAGCCATTCTCATACATGGCATAAATGATGCGCCGATGAACAGGCTTCAGGCCATCGCGAGCATCAGGAAGTGCCCGCGAGACAATGACGCTCATGGCATAGTCGAGATACGACCGCCGCATTTCCTCTTCTATGGTGATGGGGACAATATGGCTATCAACAGGAGGTATGGTTACGTCGTTCAAGGCAGGGTTCCAGCACAAACATGGCCATGCCACGGGACATCCCGGGCACGCTTAAATACTTAAAACTCCCCTCTCATTTCCAACTTGCGAAAGGGTTGCCTTCTTTTACAAGAAATAAGGCGCCCACGCAACCTATTGCGGTTGCGAAGTGGTGCCTCTGAGTGCCTTGTTTTACGGTTAAAGAGAAGCGCTTTCCAATGCCTCCTGCAATCGTGATGCCTCTTCAGTGGCTAACTGCCCGTGGCGCCCGGATTTCTGTACCCGGTTCGTGACCATCCGGTCATGCAGCCGACCAATAATACCACTGCCTGTCTTCACAAGCAGGAATGGAAAAATGGCGTGAACGAGAGCGCAAAAACCGGCAATAATTAGCCAAAAGGCAAACGTGCCCGACATTTCCATATGTTCAAAGTAGCTTTCATTGACCGAAGCGGGATGTTCTGTGAATAATTTTGATAAGGTCATTGTCTTCATCCGTTCGCTTGAATTTTCATACCTGTTATATGATAAGCATAATACCTGTTTTCATCGTATTATTTATCCTTTTTTAGCGATAATATGATAATAATTGAAACATAAATTCTAATTATTAGCTATTAACAGGAATATTTTACCATGGATTCTATCGACCGAAGAATTCTCACCGCCCTGCAACGGGACAATGCCATTTCTGTTGCCGATCTTGCTGAGCAGGTCGGCTGTTCCCGCACTGCCTGCTGGCGGCGCATCAAATCGCTTGAGGAAACCGGCGTCATCCGGGCTCAGGTGACATTGCTGGATCGGAGCAAGCTCAATCTCTCGGTCACTGTCTTCGTCGCCATCAAGACCAGCCGGCATGATGTGGAATGGCTGCAAAAATTTGCCGATACCGTTGATAGCTTTCCGGAGATTATGGAGTTTTACCGGATGAGCGGCGATATCGACTATTTGCTGAAGGTGGTGGTTCCGGACGTGGCCGCCTATGACAGTTTCTATCATCGCCTGATCCAGCAGATTGACTTATCCGACGTCAGCTCCAATTTCGCCATGGAGGAAATCAAATTCACGACGGCATTACCGCTATAAGTCCGGCCTTATTGACCGATCCGCGGCCGGCCATACGCAGTCGCTTTTAACAGGCTCTCCACCAGAAATTCCTGGCCCTGAATTATGGCGGTTTTATCGGCGCGCTTAAACGCCACATGTATATCGCTTGCACCGGCTTGCTGCGCTTTCGCGCGCGCGTCACTTGATAATGTTTCTTCGGCCGCTGCGGCGGCATCTTCCAATTTAGCAAAGTCTCTCGGCTCTCCGGCGCCGAAGAGCCTGAAGTAGTCATTCTCAGTTTTCGATATGGTCGCCTCCGAAGTGACCTGAACCTGCCCCACAACCGCGCCAACCGCATTGGCCACGCCTGCGAAATCGGGAATAATCGACGAGGTTTTGAGGGCCGCCGCGACTTGCGGATAGTAAATATGGGCCGAGGCCCCCAGACCAATAATCGGCAGGCGTAAGCGAATTGTCACGTCAATCACCGAATGATCGCTCGTTTCTTTTCCGGCATGTAAAAGCGCCTTTGCCATTTGCGGCGTTATCGTCTTCTCGCCGGTTAAAGAGGCGTCCAGCAATGTCTCGGCAGAACGCATAACCACTGTCTCCATAATCATCCGGCAGAGTTCTTCTCCCGTTTCGGCAATGGCCGATCCTCTGGCGTCCCGTTGCCGCGCGAATAAATCGGCGGCCTGCCTGGCAACTCCTGCGTCCCAGTCCTTATGCAATCCCAAAACATGTGCAGCATCGGATGGTGTTAAACCGGAGATTTGAACCAGCCCCGCGCCCACCAAACGTTCCAAAGCCTGATGATCGCGCCGCCGGGCCAGCAGATCGGTGAGCGACATCGGCGCGTTTTTAAGCTGGGCGAGCATGTCCTGTTCCGCCGATGCTAACGCGCTGGCATGCGCGCTCGCCCGTCCGACGACGACGGCAAACCGCCCAAAATTTTCGTCAACCCGGGGCTTATGGGATTGCACTGTCAGTATCTCCCGTATCAGGTCGGGATGGGACATGGCCAGCAAGCTAACCGGAATAAGTCGGCGTGGACCCAGTTTCAATTCCAGTTCGAGCCCGGACTTTTCGACAAGAATATCACTGTCGCCGCCGAGGCCAACCGTATACATGGCCACCGCCTCGACCATGGTGCGCCAACCGCCAACCGTCGCGCCATCCGGATCAAGGCGTGGGTGCCCATTTTGCAAAATCGCAACATCAGTCGTCGTCCCGCCAATATCAGTAACAACGGCATCCGCCACACCCGATAAATAGGCACCGCCAACCAGACTGGCGGCAGGACCGGAAAGGATGGTCTCGATCGGTTTTATTTTGGCCAGCTCAGCGAGGATCAAGGCACCGTCACCCTGCACCACCATTAACGGCGCCATGATGCCGAGATCACCGAGTTTCGTTTCCGTCGCCGTAATCAGATGGTGGATAAGATTGATCAGCCGGGCGTTTAAAACCGACGTTAGTGCGCGCCGCGGGCCATCGAGCTTGCTGGAAAGTTCATGGCTGCAGGTTACGCTATTGGTAGGATCGCGCGACAGGATAATATCACGGGCCCGCCGTTCATGATCAGGGTTACGCACGGCAAACATACCGGCGACGGCGAAGGCAGAGATTTGGCTATCTATGGCATCCAGCTCATGCTGGAGTATTTCTTCATCAAGACGGACGAGCGGCTCCCCCTGCCCGTCATGGCCACCGCTTACAAAAATTACCGGGTCATTTTTAAGGGCGTCTTTCAGTCCGTTCCGTTCCAGCGCCTTTTCATCAAAGCCTATCAGAATCAGGCAAACACGACCGCCCTGCCCCTCGACCAGCGCATTTGTAGCCAGGGTTGTCGACAGGGAAACGAGACCGATATCCCCGGGCTGAACTGCGCTTTCTGCCAAAATCTTTTCAACGGATTGGCCCACAGCGACCGAATAATCATGCCGTGTTGTTAGCGACTTGGCACTGGCAACAACGCCTTTTTCTTCATCAAACAGAACGGCATCTGTATAGGTACCTCCAGTATCAATGCCGATCAGGAAGGACATGATTTTCCCTCCTCCGGCACCGGAAACGTGACGACTTCGATTTTATTACCGTCCGGGTCCTTCACGAAAGCGCCAAAATAGTCGGTAAGTTCCCCCTGTCGAGGCCCTGGATTCCCGTTATCGGTGCCGCCACTTGCCAGCGCCGCGTCATAAAAGGCCGAGACGATCTCCTCGCTTCGGGCGCGAAGGCAAATATGGATACCCGTATCCTCCGCAACATCCTGCATGTCCGGTCGCGCATTCAGCCAATATTCCGGATACCGTTTGCCATAGCCGATGGTTGTCGGCCGCTCGGCAATCCGCCGCATCCCAAGGATATCAAAAACAGCATCATAAAAGGCAGCGCTTTTCTCAAGGTCCTTCACCGCAACAGAAATATGATCGATCGACATATTTTCTCCTTTTATTATCTACGTTACCCAAGAAAAAGGCTGCCAACAGGGGCAGCCTTTGTCAATTCCTTATCGTCCGTCGAAGCGTCGCTCTAGAATGGGATATCGTCGTCGAAATCGCCGCCCATACCACTGCCTGAGGGGCCGCCGAAACCGCCCTGTTTTCCGCCGCCGCCAGAGGGCGCACCGCCGCCATAATCGCCGCCAGAGCTACTGCCATATCCACCGCTTTGGCCGCCGCCTTGACCGCCACCGGCACTATCCAACATGGTCAGCGCCGAGTTAAAGCCTTGCAGCACGATTTCGGTCGAGTATTTGGTGACGCCATCCTGTTCATACTGACGGGTTTGAAGCTGGCCTTCCAGATAAACTTTCGAGCCCTTCTTCACATATTGCTCGACAATTTTGCAAAGCCCTTCGTTAAAAATCACCACGCGGTGCCATTCAGTGCGCTCCCGCCGTTCACCGCTCTCACGATCCTTCCAGCTTTCTGACGTGGCGATCCGCAAATTGCAGACAGGTTTGCCATTCTGCATATAGCGGACTTCCGGATCCGCACCAAGGTTGCCAACGAGGATGACTTTATTAACACTGCCTGCCATGGTGATATTGCTTCCGATTCTGTGGGGGCCAAAAAAATTCTGGCCAGACAATAGCGTGCAAATCCGCCCCTGACCAGAGGAATTCGACCTTTCTGTTGGCCGTGAACAAAATGAAAACATTTTTTACTTTTGGGGCTGGTAATTTGACGCGTTTCCTATAAATTCCGCCGCAGATCCACTCTCAATTCTAGGTATTTATTCCGAATGCAGAAAATTCTCAGCATCCGCGGCGCCCGCGAACATAATTTGCAAAATGTCAATATCGACATCCCTCGTGATAAGCTGGTGGTCATCACCGGCCTTTCGGGCTCTGGCAAATCCTCGCTGGCCTTCGACACGATTTATGCGGAAGGCCAGCGGCGCTATGTGGAAAGCCTCTCGGCCTACGCACGGCAATTCCTGGAAATGATGCAAAAGCCAGATGTTGATCATATTGACGGCCTGAGCCCGGCGATCTCGATTGAACAGAAAACCACATCGAAAAACCCGCGCTCTACCGTTGGCACGGTGACCGAGATATACGACTATCTTCGCCTCCTCTATGCCCGTATCGGCGTGCCTTACTCTCCGGCGACCGGCCTACCCATTACCAGCCAGACGGTCAGCCAGATGGTCGATCAGGTCCTGGCGCTTGGTGAAGGTAAACGGCTTTTTCTAATGGCCCCCATCGTCCGCGGTCGCAAGGGCGAATATCGCAAGGAATTTCTCGATTTGCGGAAAAGAGGTTTCCAGCGGGTCAAGGTCGATGGCGAGATTTACGATATCGAAGATATTCCCAAGCTTGATAAACAGGTCAAACATCATATCGATGTGGTGGTCGATCGCGTGGTTCTAAACAAAGATATTCAGGGACGGCTTGCTGATTCTATTGAAACCGCTCTTGATCTCGCCGATGGCCTGTTTGCGATTGAAGACGCGGAGACCAGAGAGCGCACCATGTACTCGGCGAAATTTGCGTGTCCTGTTTCCGGTTTCACCATCGAGGAGATCGAGCCCCGTATTTTCTCTTTCAATAACCCCTATGGAGCTTGTCCAGGTTGCGGCGGTCTGGGAACGGAAATGTATTTCGACCCCGATCAGATTGTGCCGGATGTCACCCTGACATTGCGCGAAGGCGCCATCGCGCCCTGGTCCCGCTCGCAGACCCCGGCGCCGTACTATATGCAAACCCTGGAAGCCCTCGGCAAGCATTACGGTTTTACAACAACGGAGCCGTGGGAAGAGATCGCCGAGGAAAGCCGCAAGGTTATTCTTTACGGAACCGACGACGAAAAAATACAAATTACCTTCGACGACGGCATGCGCACGTATAGGACCAACAAACCGTTTGAAGGGGTGATCCCCAATATTGAACGGCGTTGGCGCGAGACAGATAGCAGCTGGATTCGTGAAGACCTTGAAAAATATCAGGACAAAACCAATTGCAGCAAATGCGGCGGGCATCGCCTGAAAGAAGAGGCCCTCGCTATCAAGATCAATGACCATCATATCGGCGAGGTCGTCAGCAAATCTATTGTCGACGCACGGGAATGGTTTGAAGGGCTGACGAAGGTTCTTTCCAAGAAAGATAAAACCATTGCCGAACGGGTCTTGAAGGAAATTGGCGAACGGCTTGGCTTCCTTGTCGACGTTGGGCTTGAGTATCTGACCCTGTCGCGCGGCTCCGGCACGTTGTCGGGCGGCGAAAGTCAGCGCATTCGGCTGGCTTCGCAAATCGGATCAGGCCTCACCGGCGTTCTGTATGTACTGGACGAACCGTCAATCGGGTTGCATCAGCGTGATAACGCCCGGCTTCTTAAAACCCTCATCAACCTTCGGGATCAGGGGAATTCCGTGATCGTCGTCGAGCATGATGAAGAAGCCATGATGGCCGCCGATCATGTGATTGATATGGGTCCGCGCGCCGGTCGTCATGGCGGCAGGCTCATTGCCCAGGGCACCATGCAGGATATCATTGATGAGCCTGAGAGTATCACGGGTAAATATCTTTCCGGTGAATTGGAAGTCCCGCTTCCCGCAGCTCGCCGGAAAATCCAGGAATCACGACAGCTTAAAATTGTCGGTGCGCGCCACAACAACCTGAAACGGGTGAATGTTAATATTCCGCTCGGAACCTTTACTTGTGTCACTGGCGTTTCCGGCGGCGGCAAATCGTCGTTGATCATCGAAACCCTGTATAAGGCGATTGCCAAGAAACTGAATAACAACCGCAATCATCCAGGGGCCCATGACCGGATCGACGGCATCGAATGGCTCGATAAAATTGTCGATATCGATCAGTCTCCAATTGGCCGGACGCCGAGATCAAACCCGGCCACCTACACCGGCGCTTTCACACCCATTCGGGACTGGTTTGCGGGCCTCCCCGAAGCCAAGGCCCGCGGTTATAAATCGGGGCGTTTTTCCTTCAATGTCAAAGGCGGACGATGTGAAGCCTGCAAGGGTGACGGCGTTATCAAAATCGAGATGCATTTCCTGCCTGACGTTTATGTGGAATGTGATGTCTGCAAGGGAGAACGGTATAACCGCGAAACCCTGGAGATTAAATTCAAGGACAAATCCATTTCCGATGTCCTGAATATGACCGTTGATGATGCTGCGGTTTTTTTCAAAGCCGTGCCCAATGTCCGCGAAAAATTTGAAACCCTGCAGCAGGTTGGCCTCGGCTACATCCATGTCGGTCAGCAGGCAACAACCCTCTCGGGCGGCGAGGCGCAGCGGGTGAAGCTTGCCAAGGAGCTCTCCCGCCGGGCCACTGGACGGACGCTTTATATTCTTGATGAACCCACAACCGGTCTACACTTTGAAGATATCCGCAAATTAATGGAGGTTCTCCAGGCGCTCGTAAATGCTGGCAATAGCGTACTGGTGATCGAACATAATCTGGAAGTGATTAAAACCGCCGACTGGGTTGTCGATATGGGTCCTAATGGCGGCGATACGGGGGGATATCTTGTCGCTGAAGGCACGCCGGAAGACATTGCCAAGGTCAAGGACAGTTATACGGGCCAATATTTAAAAGCTATTCTTGCCAAGCGGCCGCCAGTCAAGCAAGCCTCGACAAAGAAAACAAAGGCCGCCTGACCGGTTTAAGGAAGTAATCATGACAACAGATATCAAGCCCGCCCATGTGGTTGGAGGCGGCCTCGCGGGCAGTGAAGCGGCCTGGCAGTTGGCAACTGCGGGCATCCCCGTGATCCTGCATGAAATGCGCCCGGTGCGCGGAACCGATGCCCATCTCACCGATGGTCTGGCGGAACTCGTATGTTCCAACTCCTTTCGCTCCGACGATGCCCAAAACAATGCCGTTGGTCTATTGCATCAGGAAATGCGTAACCTTGGCTCCCTGATTATGGAATCTGCGGACGTCAACAAGGTTCCTGCTGGCGGCGCGCTGGCGGTCGATCGCAATGAATTTTCAGCCTATATTCAGACGAAAATCGAAGATCATCCATTGATTACGCTTGAGCGCGAAGAAGTCACCGAATTGCCCCCGAAAGAATGGGGACCATCCATCATTGCGACCGGCCCGCTCACCTCCTCTGCTCTGGCCACTGCTATCCATCAGGCAACCGGAGCGGACGCCCTCGCCTTTTTCGATGCAATCGCCCCTATCCTTTACAAAGACAGCATCGATTTCGAGATCACATGGTTCCAGTCTCGTTATGACAAGGGCGACGGTTCCGATTATATCAATTGCCCCATGACACAGGCACAATATGCCGATTTTATCGAAGCATTGCTGATCGGCGACAAAACGGAATTCAAGGAATGGGAGAAGGACACGCCCTATTTCGACGGCTGCCTGCCCATCGAAGTCATGGCGGAACGCGGGCCCGAGACTTTGCGCTATGGTCCGATGAAGCCGGTTGGCCTGACCAACCCAAGGTCAGATGAGAAACCCTACGCTGTTGTTCAGTTGCGGCAAGATAACAAGCTCGGAACCCTCTATAACATGGTGGGGTTTCAGACCAAACTGACCTACGGCGAGCAAAAAAGGGTCTTCTCAACCATTCCCGGACTGGAAAAGGCAGAGTTCGCACGGCTCGGCGGACTGCACCGCAATACCTTTATCAATAGCCCTGATGTATTGGATGACGAGTTGCGGTTAAAGACTTATCCGCATATTCGTTTTGCCGGTCAGATTACGGGGGTTGAAGGCTATGTGGAAAGCACGGCTATCGGGTTACTGGCAAGCCGCCTGACCGCCGCGGAGATGACGGGTCGCCCGTTTACGCTCCCACCTGTAACCACCGCCCTCGGCGCTATTCTCGGCCATATCACCGGCGGCGCAGATGCCAAGACCTTTCAGCCGATGAATGTGAATTTTGGCCTTTTCCCACCGCTGGAAGGACGGATAAAAAAGAAAGAGCGGAAGCTCGCTTACACAGGTCGTGCCGCCGCGGATTTTGTTAATTGGCAAGGCACAGGCCCGGCTGGCAGCTAACCGTGCAATTCGTCCCGAGAAGATATTCCCGATATTTCCGGGGAAATCGGTAATTCTGGTAACCTTTTATATACGATGTCCGATTAGAATAGCGATCGAGATACAGTTTTTTCTCTGGCGGCGCATTGATCGGCACCGAATAGATTGAGGGTTAGTAGGTAAAAGATGAGTAGTGCAGAAGTGAAAGAAGCATCAGGGAATAACGCAGGCACAAGTGGCGAGGCGCTGGATCCCAGCGTCTATTTCTCCTTCAATCATAAGATATTTTCTGTTGAGGGATCATATTTCCAGCTTGCTCACGACAACAAGGAACCGTGCTATTTCGTCAATCTCGGCGAAATGAGAGGGGCCATTCCAACGAAATCACTCAGCAAGGAGTTCGGGATCGAAGACGGTAGTTCTGATGCCAATTTGCTCAAAACCATCGGCAGTGCCCTCAAATATGTCAAGGAAATCCGCCCTAATGATTCCATTCCACGTGAGTTGCTGGATGGCTCTGCCTCCTGGTCGATTGAGGAAGCCCATAAGGATGTTGCCCGCGGACGGATCACTGTCCAGCTGGTTTCATGGCTGAGCGGAAACGAAGAAATCGTCGTTAACCAACGAGAGCTTGATACGATCTCCAGCAACCCCGATACCAAGGAACGCATTCAGGATGCCTTTCGGGAAATCGCCGCAAAACTGGGTATTACGCGCGACGATGTCGTGTCGAAAATCGATGATATCATTCGCGAGCTATCTTATATCGAAGCGCTCAGGGACTATTATACCGGTATCAAGAAAATCGGCAGCAACCTGACCCGGCTCGCAGCGATTTATAAGCGGGATCGCGGCACGTCGGAAGAAATTAACCGAATGCAGATCCTCATTGAACCGGTCATCAAGAAATTTGATCGTACATTTACTGAAATCGATGCACAGACTTGCGAAGTCCTGGTCATCCTTAAAAATTACGAGCCTACCGTCGAGACCATCCGCGGCACCCGCGATGATCTGCATCAGCGCTTCATGATCTGGGGCGAAATGGTCGCAAGCTGGAAAGATCTGATTATGGAAGAGGATCCAACTGTCGAACGGCAACTCAAGGAAACCTACAAGTTTCTAGCCCAGAATTTTATCCAGTCTCAGTCCTGGCGTCTTAGCAACCTTTGATCGCCTTTGTCAGGTCTTGAGCAGCGAAAAAATCTTCCGTACTACACCGAAATTAACCTGAAGATTTCGTTCTCCCTTGGAGCCTAAATAGTCCAGATAAAGGGACGTCAGAGCGCTAATCCGATGAGCTGATTTTTCAGCTCCAGGACGGGACTTCATCAGCTTGCGGGCCGCAAACTGTTCTTGCTTTGCCGCCTCCAGTATCTGGCGGACGGCCCTATAAAACGCGTCCTCGTTCCCAGACATAAACGCTGTATCGGGCGCAAGTCCCTCACTTGCCAAAATATCCGTCGGAATTAGAAGTAAATCCTGCTGCGCATGATGAGGGATGGCCCGAATGATACCGCTGAGGGCGTAGGCACTGCCCGTCTTCCGCGCCGCTGCCTCTCCCTCAGCCGAGGTAAAGCCGAGAATGGTAAATATAAGGCTGTTCACCCGCCCGCCTGTCCCCTCTGCATAGGAAAGAAGTTCAGCCGTCGTTTCAAACGGACAGGGATCCAGATCACGGGCGCGCGTATCAATCATCTGCTGGAAAATCGCTGGGTCAAGTTGATAGCGGGGAATCACGTCATTCAGAGCAACAACAACCGGATGGTCGAGCATATTTCCCTTGCCAAGGCCAGACACCGCGTCGCGCCACCATTGCAGGCGGATATCGCCAAGCAGCACCTCCGATACAGTCTCCCGCACCCGGGATATTTCAGCGTTAAAAGCGAGAAGCGTGAAAATCGCATCCCGGGCAGATGCCGGTGCAAATAGCGTCGTCAGCCATCTGTCGTAATCATTTCTTTTTGCTTCCTGAGCTAAAAAAACATCTCGATTTTCGTCCGACAACTTTGCCCCCACTACAGTTTGGAATAATTCAAAAAAAGACTGGAAGACCGTCTACTTTGGTATATATCTGTAGGGACAACACTTGGCGAGTTCTTTCCCTCATCTGGCGCAAGAATTTTTCCACCAACATTCGTGACATCTAGTCGATGTTAAAATTGGTAAGAGGATTATTATGGCTTTTGAACTACCTGCACTCCCCTATTCCAGAGATGCTCTGGCACCGCATATTTCCGAAAATACACTGAATTTTCACTACGGAAAACATCACAACGCCTATGTCACCAACCTCAACAACCTCCTCGGTGATGAGACACGCTCTCTTGAAGAGGTCATGAAGGATACGGCAGGCGATGCGGCCAAAGCGGGTATCTTTAATAACGCTGCGCAAGTCTGGAACCATACTTTTTACTGGCATTCGATGAAGCCAAATGGTGGCGGGCTTCCAACCGGAGCCATTGCCGCAAAAATTGACGAAGATTTCGGATCATTCGCAAAATTCGTGGAAGAATTCAAAGCCGCCGGCGCCACACAGTTTGGCAGTGGTTGGGCCTGGCTGGTGCTGGATAATGGCAAGCTTAAAGTAACCAAAACAGCCAACGCGGCTTGTCCGCCCACAGAGGGTGTCACGCCAATCCTCACCATGGATGTATGGGAGCATGCCTATTATCTCGACTACCAGAACGCCCGACCCAAATATATCGAGACATTTTTGGAAAGCCTGGTGAACTGGGATTTCGCCAACGAAAACCTCGGATAGTCACCTCACTGCAAAAGAAAAAGGCGCTCAAATATTGAGCGCCTTTTTTTGTATCTGATAGGCCCTAGTACAGGTTTTGAGCCGATATCATGGCATAGAGCATGGGAAAGGACAGCAGTGTATTTGTTCGTGAGAACAACATGGCTGTGCGTGCAGAGGCCGCCTTCGTCGCGGCATCGACTTCGACCATACCAAGCGCTTTCTTCTGGTTCGGCCAAATCACAAACCAGACATTGAACCACATGATGATCCCCATCCACATGCCAATACCAATGGCCAGGCTCTTGTCGACGGCGAACCCGTTCATCCCACCAAGGGTCAATGCATCGAGCAGATAACCGTTCATCCAGGCAAGCAATAATCCAGTTACGATTGTCGCCATGGCTGCCCAACGGAACCACCAGAGTGCTGCCGGCGCGATGACCTTGCCAATAGCCGGTTTTTGTTCATCCGGGATGTTCGGCATATTCGGTATCTGGACGAAATTGAAATAATAAAGCAGCCCGACCCACATGATCCCGCTCAATACATGCATCCACCGCATGATAAACGCACCAAAGGCATGACCCATCATGAGGCCACCCTCGGAAACACTCGTGACAATGGCGGCCATTATGATCGTTAAAACGATCCCTGCGATTACCGTATTTCTGAGATTTGAAAGAATACTCGACATGAATTTTCCCTTTCATTCAAAATGACTTACATCACGGTTGTCTTATTGCTTTTATACGCCCATTGATGCATTTCGCGCCAAATCATACGATTTTGGAGACATAGATGTAAAGTCTGTAGAATTTAATTGTTCTAAACAGCGATTAAAGCGGCCGCAACCCGACGGCCTTCCAGCAGGAGAACATTGTAGGTCCGCACCGCAGCGCCAGTATCCATAGCCTCAATAACGACCCCGTGTTCTTTCAAACTAACGCGAATATCATCATCAATAAAAGCCATATCGCCACCGCATCCAACCAGCAGAATTTCAACATCGATATCCACCGATGTGACACCGCCAAGGCTTTGGACAGATAATTGATCTATGGACATTACAGGCCAGGAAACCGTTTTTCCCGGAAAAACCAGGACGGAGCCTTCATGTTTAATGCCACTGACACGAAAACCGCCGTCACCATAGCTATTGATAAGCTGTTGTCCCGCCTTGGGAATGCCTGAGATATCCTGCATTCAGTCCTCTCCCAAAATAACCGGGAACTAGGTTTTCTCGTCCGCTTCCTGTTCCATCTGCTCTGCGCCTTTGAACCCGTCATCTTCTTCACTGCGATGGGTCAGTCCGATTTGCAGCAGTATTGGCGCCGCCACAAATATCGACGAATAGGTGCCGACAACAACGCCAAAGATCATCGCCGTCGCGAACCCGCGGATCACTTCCCCGCCAAAGATATACAGCGCGACCAGGGCCAGCAGAGTGGTCAACGAGGTCATGGTCGTCCGCGCCAACGTCTCATTGATCGAGAAATTGATCAACTCTGACACGGGCATTTTCTTATAGCGGCGGAAATTTTCCCGAATACGGTCATAGACCACCACAGTATCGTTGATGGAATAACCGACAATGGTCAGAATTGCGGCGACGGAGGCTAAATTAAATTCGATCCCCGTAACGGCAAACATACCGATGGTCAGGATCACATCATGCATCAGTGCAGCAATGGCACCGACGGAATAATGCCATTCAAACCGCAGCCAGATATAAACCAGGATGGCGATCACTGCGACAATAACGGCCTCAATCGCCGCCCAGACAAGCTCATCAGAGACGGTCGGCCCGACAAATTCCACCCGGCGATAGGAAATATCATCCGAGAAATCGCTGGCAAGCTGATTTTTGACCACGTCAACAGCGGCCATCTGCTCTGGCGCGGCGCCCTCCTGGCGCTGAACACGTATCAAAATATCCTTGTCTGAGCCGAAAGTCTGCAAGGAGATTTGACCCAAACCTAAGCTGCCAAGGGATCCGCGCATAGCGCCAATATCCGGCGCATCTTTTAGCTCTACCTCGATGAGGATGCCGCCTTCAAAGTCGATGCCCTTGTTCAGGCCCACGGTGAAGAACATGGCCGCCGATCCCAAAATCAGCAAAGCAGATATGGCAAAAGCCATAAAGCGGTATTGCAGGAACGGGATATTTGTCTTCTCTGGTACGAGCTTGATTTTATACATAATGCCCGCCCTTTATATTTCGAGTGTCTTGGGCCGCTTGCGCCTCATCCACATGGAGATGAGCATGCGCGAGAGCATAGTGGCCGTAAACATGGATGAGATGATACCGATGAGCAACGTAACAGCGAAGCCCTTGACCGGCCCGGACCCCATGACGAATAGAATTGTCGCCGCAATACCGGTGGTTACATTGGCATCGACAATGGTGGTAAAGGCGCGGTTAAAGCCGGATTCCACCGCATTAAGCGGCGTCTTGCCGACCCTGAGTTCTTCGCGTATTCGCTCGAAAATCAGCACATTGGCATCCACCGCCATCCCAATCGTCAGAACGATACCGGCGATCCCCGGCAATGTTAAAGTCGCTCCCAAAATCGATAGCACCGCCATGACCAGGAACATATTCATCGCCAGCGCGATATTGGCCACCATCCCGAACAGGCCGTAACTGGCGACCATGAAAATGGCCACAGCAGCGATGCCGATTATCCCGGCAATCTTACCCGCCGCAATACTATCTGCGCCAAGGTCCGGCCCGACAGAGCGTTCTTCCAGAATGGTCAGTGGTGCCGGAAGCGCTCCAGCCCGTAAAAGCAACGCCAGCTCTTGAGCGCCCTGAACATTAAATCCACCGCTGATAATGGCGCTACCGCCCAATATTGGCTCATTGATGCGGGGCGCACTAATGACCTTGTTATCCAGCACGATCGCGAATGGCAAACCAACATTTTCCGATGTTGCGCGGCCAAATTGTTTGGCACCCAGCCCATTGAAACGGATGGAGACGACAGCCTGTCCTTGCTGGAATGTTGCTTGTGCATCTTCAAGATTTTCGCCAGAAACCATGATCCGGTTTTTGACGACATAACTCGGATCCCCGGCTTCAACTGATGGCAGCCGTTTTGAGCCCGGCGGAACACGTGCGCCCGGCGCACTGTTACCCGCGACATCAACCAGATGGAACGTCAGTTGGGCCGTTTCGCCAAGCAATCGTTTAATCCGATCCGGATCATCCAGCCCAGGTAACTGCACCAAAATTCTGTCGTCGCCCTGACGCTGGATTGTCGGCTCATTAACGCCGGTTTCGTCGATACGCCGACGAATAACTTCAATTGCTTGTTGAAGCGCCGAATTAATGCGTTCGTTTTTCGATGAATCGCTTGGTGTTAGAGTGACACCACCGTCGTCGGAAAAACTGATGACGGTATCACGCTGTCCGTTCGGCGTAATATTTGATAATGAAGAAAGCCGCTCACGGGCTTTCTCCTGATCCGTAAGATCCCGCAAGACGAAAGATACTTCGGTCTTGGAATGCTTTAGATCGCGATATCCAACATTATCCCCTTGTTCCCGAAGATTATCCCTCACGGCATCGACGAGGCTCTCCAGCATCTGTTCAATAACAACGTTACTGTCGATCTGCAGCAACAGATGAGAGCCGCCCTGCAAATCCAGGCCGAGATTGACCTGTTGCGACGGCAGCCAGTCTGGCAGACCTTCCAGCGTGCTCTTGCTCACAAAGTTTGGAAGTGTGTAGAGGATCCCGAAGGTGCAGACCAGCACCACGATAATCCTCTTCCACAAGGGGAAGCTATTCATAAAGGGCTACCGTTATTTCTTGAACAGTTTCTTGATCGCACTGGAATTATCGTCAGCTTTGTCATCCTTGCTGTCAGCTGCCTTGGCAGGAGCCGGCTCGGATTTGCTTTTGACATCCGCCAAGGTAGACTTGATCACGTCAATGCGAACATCCGGCGCAACTTCAACCTGGATCACGTTATCGTCACGGACCTTTGTTACTTTACCCATGATACCACCCTGGGTCACAACCTGATCGCCGCGGCGGACCGCGTCAATCATCGCCCGATGGTTTTTCGCCTTTTTCTGCTGCGGACGGATAAGAAGAAAGTAAAACACAACACCGATCAAGATCAGCGGCGCAAATTGCGTGAGTTGGTCCATGGCAAGGGTCCTTTGGTACAATCAAAAAGTCAGGGCTGCAAAGTCATGCAGCTCCCCAGAATTACTGAAGGACTTTTATAATGTTCTTGGCCTGCATTGCAAGCCGCAATCCTACAAGCGCCGACAAATCAAATACCGCCTTCCGGTGCAAGGGGACTTGAACATTCCCGCGCCAACTGGCATTTATGTCCTTCGTCCCGTAAGTTGGGGTCTTATTTGTTTTTTTCAATCGGTCATTATGAGCAACGAAAAAATTATCGAACAGTTGAAGCGGATTGCCGACAATCTTGACAGGATTGCCCCGCCGCAGGCAACAGCGCCCGATATCAACGCCGGGGATGCCTTTGTCTGGCAAGCGGAAAGCAATTCCTTGCGGATGATCCCGAAAGTCAGCCACGTCGATATGTCAATGCTGCACGGCATTGACCGGGTGAAAGATATCCTGCTCGACAACACTCGTCGTTTTGCCAAGGGCCTGCCTGCCAATAACGCACTTTTATGGGGTGCGCGCGGCACGGGAAAAAGCTCCCTCGTCAAGGCAGCCCACGCGCTGATCAACCGGGAGCTTGAAAACGCTCTGGTCCTGGTAGAGATCCAACGCGAAGATATCCCGTCCCTGCCCGTGCTCCTGCAGATTTTGCAGAAAACCGACCGGCGCTGTGTCCTGTTCTGTGACGATCTGTCTTTTGATAGTGACGATTCTACCTACAAATCGCTGAAGACAGTTCTTGATGGTGGGCTCGAGGGGCGCCCCGCCAATGTTATTTTCTACGCTACCTCCAACCGCCGCCATATGATGCGCCGTGATATGATCGAGAACGAACGGTCCACGGCCATTATGCCCTCGGAAGCGGTCGAAGAAAAAGTCTCCTTGTCCGATCGTTTCGGTCTGTGGCTCGGTTTTCATACCTGCTCGCAGGATGAATACCTTGAGATGATTCGCGGCTATCTAGCGCATTACAAAATCCCCATCTCGGAAGAGGCGTATATCGCAGAAGCCATCGAGTGGACCCGCACTCGCGGCTCCAGATCCGGCCGCGTCGCCTGGCAATATATTCAAGACATCGCCGGACGGACAGGTACTGTTATCGACTAAATTATAGTCGCTCAAGACTGACCTAACAGCCATGCCAAATGCAACACGATTGTGTCTATGCGGCTTGCATTTCTGCTCTGTGCCAAAGGCATATATTTTTCAAATTGGCAGACGCTTTTGCGCAATCCTGAAGGCAAGGTTAGCGATAGCGGTAGCAAGAAGTATCGGCCAAAAGGCGTCCGTGGTTACGTCATAAAGCCACCCTGCGATTGCGGGTGCAGGGGCTTGAACAACGAAGTAAGTTGTAAAAAAAAGTCCCATGCCGATGGCCCGGTTTTCCGGTTTCATGGCTTGCGCCGATAAGGCCATGATCACGCCCGCTGGCGCAATCCCCATGAGACCAAACAACAAACTTGAGGGAATTGCCAAAGGCGAAATGAACAAAATCATCAAAGCGACAATCGCTGCTGCCATACAGTATATAAAGGACCAAATCCGCTTTGCCGCTGCGATCCGCAATCAGACCGCATGTGACGCCAGAAAAAATCATGAGCCAGCTGGCGAGGCTGATCACACCCAAAGCTGAAACCGTATCATATCCGCCTGCTACCAGGACGCGCGGAGCAAAGCTGAGATAGACGACGTATCCAGCATTGAAAAAGGCCCAAACCAATGAAGCGGTCAACGTCAGGAAAATTTCATTGCGATTTAAAGTAAAGCGAAAGCCGCCCGTTAGTTTCGCGGCGCCGGGTATCTCTTTGCAAAAGATCATGACGAGCAGAGCGCCTGCAACGCAGTATATTGACGCCACGACGAACGCTACTTGCCAATCGAAATTTGCTGCCAGCCACCCATGACCGATTTGACCCATCGCGATACCACAGGGCCAGGACATCACGAAGGCTCCCATGGCTGTCGCCAGTTCCTTACCTGCAAACAAATCCGCGACGATTTTTGTAAAGAAGATAGTGGAACAGACAAATCCAGCGCCGCAAATAAGGCGTGCGGCTGCCAATAATTCGAAATTTTCCGCAATTGATGCGAGGCCGCCCCCTGCCCCAAGGGTCAAAAGCCCTATCCCAACAATGAAACGATCTGACAGAAAACGGCCCGCGAACCCGGCAGGGATAGCGAGAAACATCCCCGGCAGCATGAACAAGCCAATCAGAGTGCCGATCTGGGTGTAATTTAGCCCAAGGTCC
>NVRR01000032.1 GCA_002732675.1 Sneathiella sp.
GGATTTGATCGCGAAGGCTATCCATCTCAGTTTTAACAATATTGCGAACTGCGTTCACTTCTTTGATCTTGGCCTGCGCGTCTTCATTCAGTTTCATGCCAGCCTTATCAATTGAGGTTTTCTGGCGTGTAACCCGGTGCGCAGCCGACGCGATGGCCTTGCGTCCTTTATCCGTGGATAGGTCGATATCGGGATTTTCCGCATTGGCCTTCACAGCGTCCAAAAACAGATCAAGTTTTTCTGGCTGGGTGATAACAATGGCTGGATCAGCTTCAACCATGTCGATGATGTTTACTTGGGTATCCATCTGTCTATTCCTTCAATTGGTTTGGCGGGCAGCCTAGATGCTGCCTAAAGACTGATTGAGGTTTTCAATGACGGCTTCCGAGTTCTCCATCGCCTCTTGCAGCGCGATTATTGCGGCCTCCATATCTGCGCCCTTTTGGCCCGATAGAATGTTCTCAGGGAGATTGTCGAAATCATCCTTTTCTTTTGCTTCTAAGGCTTCGATATCGGAGATAATTTTCGCAACTCGCTCAACCAAGGCTGAGACCTTTTTCCTGCGTTTCTTGTTCATTTCATCATTCCTTTGTTGAGGTTGGCGGGCAGCTACTGGGAGGTTAAAGCCACCCGCCTTGCGCGCTGGGAGGGAGCGCGGGATTAAAAAGAGGGGCCGGAAAGGGCCGCTGCGATTAGGAGAAACGAACCGGCTAACGCGATGAACCCCAAGCATCCGAATAATCTTTGTGCTGGTGAGCGGCGGAAGTTATAGCGGCGGCGCAACTGGCTCTGAATGATTGGGTCAAGCATTGGCTTCACCTCGTGCGCCTTTGAGGGCTGTTTGCGCGCGGTGGATAGAGCCGGACAAACTGGAGTACCCTTCCCAAGGCTCCACATCGCCGTTTAAATGGAAGCCTGCAACTCCCTCGCTTTCACGAACGATGTCGTTGATGTCATCCAGAAGTTCTTGCAAAGACCGATAAAGTTCAGGCGCGCCCGCAATAAGATTGCTATTGCCTTCGGATTCATCGTCGCCAGAATGGTGGACAACGGCAATGCGCATATCATCGGCCATAATGACGCGGCTTTTGGCATCAAAATCACTGTAGTCACCTCGCTCTGAGGCTTCCCATGGTTCCTGTGTGAAGCTTGTCTTATCCATCACAGCAAGCTCCCATTACGCACAATTAGATGATCTGTGTGGCTTGGTGGGTATTTGCCGCTGACACCTCGTGAGGCCAGAATTTCCGTAAGTTCTTCCAGAATTTCGCAGTCGACGCCTTCCATGATTTTAACATCAACAACATCGTAAGTTTGTTCTGGGTCGCCAATTTGTTTGGTGGCTGCCAACAGCAAGTCATGGGTTAGCTGGCGGCAAATACCAAAGGCGTCTTGGCTGATATTCAGGTATTCCTGATCGCCGCCATGGTTGCCAATATCTGCCCGTTCATCGGTGTAGGTAGCCTTAAGCGCGGTGATGGCTTTTATGGCGCTATCAAGCGATTGCGGCACATCGCTGGTTTTGATCAATCGAGTTTTCAGCAAGGCCATTACGCCACCTCAGACAGGTCTGAAAGCTCATCTTTCCAGCGGCGCAGAATTTTCATATACGCAGCAGATGAGCGATTGATTGAGGCGTTTGTGATCGAATGAGCGCGGGCAATGCCATCCACTTTATGGGCGGACCTAATCGCGTCGCCAATTACCCAATCAGTTGTTGTGTTGCCATCAGGGCAGTTGCACAGCGCTTCAAAAATCCGGCACAGCCGTTTGAAATCAAAGTTTATCAAAAGCGTATGCTCTGGGGCTGAAATCAATCCATTCGGTAGCTGCCCAACATTGGAGCGCTGGCCGTTTATTTCATTCAGGTGGTCAGGTAATGGCATGTGGATTTCTCCTGTTAAAAGTGGGCCTTTAATTTGAGAGCTTGCCCAGGCTCTAACTTCTCAAGTTGGTTCTCTCGTGTGCTGCTGGCTGAGCCAGTGCGCGCTATGCGCTGCGGTTATTTCATGAGGCCTCCCCGGAAAACGCTTGTTCTGTCTGTCTCCAACAAGATCAGCAGATGCGTCTTCGTTGTTGGTGATGGGATGTTGATATGGGGTATTTCCCACTTAGTCAATGGGGTAAATCCCATTTAATTAGTTGATTATAGGAAATATCCCATTTATAGGGTGGAGCTATTGCTTCTGTTTGGAGCGATCTCAAATGGAATGACGGAGACCGGTTCGGCCATTTGTGAAGTTTGGATAGGAACGGGATGCTGTCACGTCCAAAAAGGGTTCTGGCGATCTTCGGATTGGATTCTGCCCTGACAGTCGTCAGTGATTGGCGAAAAAGAGATGAAGCGGAATGCCATCACTGGTGATTTCGTGTGATGCAGGTGGCGGTGTACTTGGTTTTGCACGTTCCCATCACAGTCAGGAAACCTTGCTATTCTTCTGAATGGCTAGGGGTCTTGGCTTGTGAACACAAATACCGGTCTCATGGAATTGCAGCACTTTAAGAAAGTAAGAAAACATACTTTAAAACATAGAGTTCTAAGTTAGAAGAAAGGGGCGCTACACGCGCGAACTTGAAAATTATGGAAGATAAAACACCAATAAGCGTTGATGAAATTGACAAACATCGGACTGAAAAAGGTGGTTGGACACGATTAACAGCCGCTAAGTGGGGCGTGCCATGGCCATTGCCAAAAGGTTGGCGAAAAGCCTTGATCAAAAATGGTGTTCCATATTGTCCGGTTGGGCTTAAGCCAAGCGAATATGAGCCCTCTGGCGGTTTTGCCGAAACTGAAGCTCGGAATAAGGCTATATTTTCTCTACAGGCCTTTGTTGGTGTCTGGGGTGTTAAGACGCACCAACATGGTACTGGATCTGAATTTCTAAATGCTTGCTGTAAGGTTTTTGAAGTTGAAAATACTGGATGCCCAATTTCCATACGAGAACAGGTCGCGGGCATATCAAAAGGACAACGCAAACGGTTGGCAGTCAAAAACATCAAGTTCTATTTTGGTTCAGAAGGGCGTGTTCGTAATGGTAAAATTATGACGCAGAAAAATTTTAACTCATTATGAAGCATTTAAACACTGAACACTGAGATATCAGGAAGGTGCTCAACGCACGCGAGGGAAAAGGCGGTTTGATACGCCACTCACATTTCAGGGATATGAATTGAAGATGAGTGTTGAGCCAATAGAAAGGCCCGCCTAAGCCAGCTTCGGTGCTTAAGTATTTCTGGAAAAATATTAACTGCGACTAATTTATCTATACCATTGTATTGATTTAGAAATATCTATTAATGGGCCTAGAGCCGTTAACTCAAACTCCACACTTGTGTTGACTTCCGCGTTTCTGTTGACTAAATCCTAATCATGAACGCTCAAGAATTAAGAAAATGGCTTAAAAAACAAGGCTGTTCGTTTGAAACTCACAATGGCGGCAGCGGCCACTTGACCGTGCGACGAGAGAATTTGACATCTCAGTTACCAATGCATGGGTCCAAGAAAGAATTAGGAACAGGCCTGGTTAATAAGATCAAAAAAGATTTGGGCCTTAAGTAAACGGAGTTTGATATGTGGTATGAAATTGAAATTTGCCCAGATGATAATGATACCTGGCTAGCTACATCCCCAGCGTTCGATGAAGTCACAACATTTGGCGAAAGCACGCCTGAAGCATTAGAAAATGCTCGAAACGCTATCGAAGAAGCAATTGCTGGGAGAATTGCGCGTGGTGAAGGTATCCCGGCCCCGCTGCCTCAAACCCCAGGTAAAGGTCATTTTGTGCAAATGACTGTGATGGTAATTCTTAAAGCTGGTCTTCATATGGAGCTCCGTAAGCAAGGATTAACTCGCGCTGACTTAATGCGCGCGCTCGGCTGCAAACGCGAACATGTAGACCGCCTTTTTCGACTAGATCACAACTCTCAAATGCACTCTGTTGAAGCTGCGTTTAAGGCGTTGGATGTAACTTTGGAAATTAGCGTTCCAGCATTGGCTGCTGCTTAAAGTCAACAGATACTGATTCTAAATACATTAAGGCTCCTTCGGGGGCCTTTTTGTTTTCTCTACAACGCTTTGTAGAGCTAACCCTGGCGACTTAGCCGCACTAGGGTACAAAGCGCGTAACTAGAGCGATAAGCCCTGTGACCGCAGCGCCAATAACCCATATACCTACTACAAAAAATATACTCATTGCTCCCCAAGCTGTTGCCGCACCATCAGGGCTAGGTCTGCCAAGGTTTATAATTGCTAAAATGAACACTACAAACATAACACCATTAAATATTTTAAAGGCCCCCAAGAAAAACTCGGCGATTGGCTTTTCTGGTTTCTCAATCGGTTTTGTTTGATCTTGTTTCGTGTCTATGATGTCCACCTAGCAACAAACCGACCGAATATGAACATATCATCGACATTGCGTTCGTACGCCGCATGGCGATCATTGTCCGAGATGATCCGCACAACACCGTCACCACCATGTGATTCAAGCCGTTTTACTATTACGCCGCCAAAATCGTCCGCAAGCGCATAGATGCCGTCAGGTGAGGGCGCTCTATGGCCGGTATCGACAAAGATAACATCTCCATCGTTTAGGGTTGGGTGCATGCTGTCACCTTGCACAGGCAAAGCAGCGAGGCGGGAAGGAGGAACGCCAATGCGTGCATAAATCGAATCTGGCAAGCCCCAAACACCACTGACCTGGTCAGCAGTGATAGTAATGCCGTTATGCGTCACGTTGACATGGCTTGTGAGACCGCCGCCGCCCATTCCAGCAGTTACATCGATTTGCGGGACTGTGCGTGGGGGGATGTTGTTTGTGCCGTTCTCAGTGTTGACGCTCATGTTAGCGCCCACGTTTTCCAGCAGCACGTCCATTGGCACATCTAGCGCTTCGGCAAGCTTTTGAATTTTATCAATCGTTGGGATGGCACCACGCTTGATGACATCACGAACAAACGTTTCCCCAAGGCCAGCCTTTAGGGACAACGCCTTCATAGAAGTGCGTCGTTCCTCAATGAGGCGGGAAAGGTTGTTTTTTAGCTTGTTGGTCATGCCGCAAATTGAACCAGAAGACCTAAGAAAGTCACGGGGGAAATATCCCATTGACAAATGGGTTTAATCCCATTAACTCGATGTCATGTTTAAACCTGTTCACCGTTAGGAAAACAACATGACAACCACAGAACGTCTCTTGGACGGAATTCATAAAGACTGTCAGCGCCGCAACTGTTCCCCCAGTACATGGGGCAGGCTGGCGGTTAATGATGGAAAATTGGTTGGCCGGCTGGAATCTGGAAAATCCATCACTATTGCTACAATGCAGCGCATTGAGGAGTTTTGCTCTGCGCCCTTGGAACCTGCCCAGTAAGCACGCGCAGTACATATTAACCGCTGAACAGCACCTATGAATTGGGCACGCCAATGTTTGATATTCACGATTACTACCCACCTTGCATGATTGCGTCCTACTTCGATCTTCCAGATGGAAGCATCGCTGCACAGAAGGTTCGCAAAATCTTCAAAGACTATGGTGTTCCAGACCTTCTTGAAGGTAAGGATCGCACCTCTGATGAAGTCAGTCGTTTTCGACTGTCGGCTGCATTGAAGTCGGCAAATGCTCTTTTGTTGCGTCTGCCAGATCATGAGCGAAAATCGCCAGCGCGCGAAGAACAGCCGGAGCAAGGTCAGAATCCGATGGATCTAGCGCCGTTGTCTGGACCGGAATGCAAAATGCATCCAAGGCAGGGTGTGAAACCCGGATAGACGCGTGTGCGGTAATGTCGTCATGCAGAGCATTGTGGCTATCGGGCCTCGCGCCGCGCTTCATTTCAGTGATCGAAAATGTCGTTTGGTAGAAAGTTGGCATTTGAAAATCCTTTGAATCGTTTGAAAAGGCCATGCCTGCACACAATGAATGCAGTTGGGAAGTGGGCAACTAGAAATATTATAAATAATACCCGCAATCCACACCCCACAGGGGCCAGAATTTAACACCGCACGATCCTTCCATGTTGGGCAGAGCCTAATGAGGGGCAGGGGTGCTGTAACCGTCAATGCACAGGAATGTTTGACATGAGCCAGATGACCACAACCGAAGCTGCTCTTAAGCAGGCCATTTATCAAACAGTGCGCCGCAATGGTGGCGTTGAATCGGCAGGTTCTCTGGTTGGACTGTCATCCAAAACCATGAGCCGATACCAGAGCAACGAGCATCCTAAATGCTCCCCCAGTATATTCACGGCTTTTCAGCTTGATGAATGCGGCGGTGATCACATCCTACAAACTTGGGCGCGCGAACGCGGTTTTAAGCTTGTGAACCGAAATGCCAAGGGGAGGGTCAAGTCCCTATCCAAAACGCTGGCCAAGATTTCCAAGGAACATGGCGATGTCATGCGTGTTGGCCTTGAAGCCAATGCTGACCTTGAATTTACGCCGACCGAAGCCACACAGTTGCTGCCCCAGATTGAGGATGAAATTGAAGCCCTGCGAGAGCTTAAAAGCCTCTGCATTGCGACAATCCAGGGTGAAGACCAGTGAGCCAGAATCGCTCAACAGCGGTCATGCAGCGTCGGATTGAACCTCACGACAGCCTTGACGATTATCCAACACCACCATGGGCCACAAGGGCGCTGTGTGAGTTCCTGGGCGATACCAGCGAATTGGTATGCCGTGAGCCTGCTGCTAACCGCGGTCACATGGTCAGGCCTTTGCAAGAGGCGTTCAAGGAAGTTCATCCATCTGACATTTATGACTATGGGGCAGGGTATCCGGTACACGATTACCTTTTTGGCAAAAGGAAAATGGACTTTGCGGACTGGACCATTACCAACCCGCCATTTCGCCTAGCTAAAGAGTTCATTCTCAAGGCCCAAGAATGCAGTGAACATGGCGTGGCTATGATCGTTCGGACTGCGTTCCTCGAGGGAATAGACCGATATAATACCCTTTTCAAATACATACAGCCTAGCGACATTCTTCAATTCACTGAGCGCGTAGTTATGCACCGCGGAAAGCTAACCGCAAAAGGCTCAACCGCGACAGCTTATTGCTGGCTAGTTTGGCGCAATTGTTACGGCGTGGATTTCCCCCGTTTCCATTGGATAGCTCCATGCAGGAAGCGCCTTGAACTTTCAACAGATTACCCAAACCAAGAGGAAACCTCCCAATGACTGATGTAGCCCATGACCACAACACGAAGGTAAGCACGGATGCTGTGACTGCCTTCCAGCTATCCAAGCTTCGACGCTCAAAACTGGAAGTCGATTCAACCGGCAATGATCACCACACGCTAACGAGCGAACTTGAAGCCTCCGGCCTAAACATGAAGGCAGCCAAAGACGCCTTGAAAATCGTCAAGAAAGGCAAGGTTGAAGCCACGGTTTCTTACCTTGAAAGCCTCACTCGTTATCTGCGCATTTTGGGCTGCCCGTTGGAAAAGCAGCAGCTTGATATGTTTGAGCATGGCACCGCTCTCCAGCCCATTGATGAGAAAGCCTATGATGAAGGGCTACTTGCCGGGCGCATGGGCGATGATGAATTCGATAGCCCACACGAATTGAACTCTGATTCAGGCAGGGAATGGGCGCGCGGTTATGACGTTGGCCAAACAGAACGCGGCCGCATTTTGGCAATGGAAGCTGAGCCTTCAGCGGAACTGATCAAGGGCGATGGCGACGCTGATAATGATGATCAGACCGACATTGAAGACAGCGTGACAGCGGCGGAGTGAACTCATGGGCTGGCTAACAATAGACCCAAGCACCAATACCGGCATTGCGTTCTATGAACCTGGCCAGCCTGTTCACACTGAAACGTGGAAATTGGGTGCCGGTAAGGCGTGCCATGGGCAGATATTCAAACGCTTCCTGATTAATCTCAGGCGGTTCTGCGCCACCCACAATGTGACCGACATTGCGATTGAGGGGCAATCCTTCAACAGCGTTGGCTCATTGGCATCTAAGAACCTTCGCGAGGGCTGGCTGCCCATGACGCATCTGTTTTGCTTTCAGGAAAAGTTGCCCGCGCCTCGTGATGTTCCGCCAGCAAAATGGCGAACCTATTTCATCGGTGTTGGCCGCGCGCCAAAGCACATTTCCAAAAACGCCAAGACCAAATGGCTGAAAGACAAGGCCATGGAGAAATGCCGTGAGCGCGGCATCTATCCAGCGAATGACGATGAAGGCGATGCCGTGGGAATTCTATTCTGGGCTTCGAATGGTGGGCCGGAAGAACAGGCAAAAAAGCGGGCTGAGAAAAAGCAGGCAAGCCTCGAAAAACGCAGACAGACCAAGATGGATTTACAACCAGCATGAACATTCAACAAGGCGACCCAGGCATTCAGGCGGGTGAAGATCAAAACCTATACCGCATGGCTCCCCATAATCTGGAAGCAGAGCAGGCACTTTTAGGTGCCATACTCATCAACAACGATGCGTATTATACGGTTTCAGATTTCCTTGAGGTTGACCATTTTCACGAAGAACTGCACCGCAAGATTTTCTATGTGATGGGGCAGCTTTTGTCGGATGGCGGCAAGGTCAATCCAATCACCATCAAATCGTTTCTCGATCCTGATGCCATGGTTGGTGAGGTCACAGTCACTCAATATCTCGTTCACTTGGCAACCGAAGCTGCAACCATTGTGAACGCGCCGGATTACGGCCAAGCCATCAAGGATATGTATCAACGCCGCAAAGCGATCGATGTTGCCGAAGGCCTTGTGAATGCTATGCTTGATGTTGATGTGGACCTAACGCCCAAGGCAGCAATCGACCAAGCCATTACGCATTTGCACGAGGCAGCAACCAGCAAATCAATCGTGGGTTTGAAAACCCTTCATGATCTGGCAGGCGATTCCATCCAGAAAACCAGCGATGTGTATGCGGGTAAAGAATTGGCAGGCTATTCAACCGGGCTGAACGATCTGGACAAGATGATTGATTGTTTAGTGCCGGGTGATCTTGTTCCGCTGTTTGGCCGCTCAGGAACATTCAAGACCGCTCTTTCCACTCAGATAGGCCTGAGCGTTGCCCGGCAAGGCGGCAAAGTTCTCATGATCCAGATGGAAATGAAAGGCTACCAAATCGCCCAACGGGTTTTGTCCGCTGAAACGGGCATTAGCGCCCAGCGCCAGCGGCAGGGCAAGCTTGGCGAGCCGGACTTTGAAAGGCTGATCAACAGCCAGGCAACGCTCAAAGACCTGCCATTTTGGATTTACACGCCCGGCAAGATGACATGGGCGCAGATGAGCCTGTTTATAGAGCGCATCAAGCGCCTGCGCGGCTTGGATATGGTGATCATCGACCATCAGCGCCGCGTGGCTCCAGAGGGCCGCATGAGCGCCATTGAAACCATTGAAAACTTCTTCAACGGCATGATGGATATGAAGCAGCAGCATGATTTGATTTTCATGCCCTTGGTGCAGCTCAAAACCGACGACATGAGGTTTCAGGTCGATAGGCCAAAGGTGAACAATGCCTATGGCGGGGATGTGATCAACAACTCGGCCGATCTGATAATTGCCACCCACAATGAGCATCGGTTGCTGATGAAAAGCCCTGTGGAAACAAGCTCTTCCAAATACGGGGCTTGGATAGAGAAATGCGACAAATGGAAGGGCAAGGCCGAGATTGGTTGCCTGAAATACCGCAATGGCGCTGAGCTACCATATCGCACCTTCAACGTGGATGGTCCGCGCATGCTGTTTAGCGACATTTCCAAACCTGAATTTGAAAACAACCCGATGGGATTAATTTAATGAGCGATTCAAAAAGCAGTTCAAGTAATGGCGTAGGCTTTGTTGGCCTACTAACAGTCCTTTTTATCGGGCTGAAACTGACCAATTATATCGATTGGTCTTGGTGGTGGGTTTTGTCAGCCATTTGGATCCCCGCAGCTCTTGTGGCGGTGATACTCGTGTTGGTTTTAATTTCTCAGTGGTTAAACGATTGAACCAGCCCCTCTCACAATCTTTTGAGGTTTTGCAATGTCCAGCGAAAAGGGCCGGTTGGACCTCATATGCGAACAGGTTGGCATTCGCATTCGGCCAGTTACCCGCAGGCGCAAAGGCCCTGAAACCCATGCACGAGAAACACTCAGGCGGCTTATGCACAAATACGGTGAGGGACACTTGGTGCTGGTTCTCAAATGCATACGTGAAAGCAAGAACAATGCTGGTGAAGCCTGGTCGGAGAACATCAATGCCATCTCAGATGTGCTGTTGCTTAAGCCAGAATGGGGCAGGGAACGCGCCGGGGAACTATTGGATGCAATGGACCACATAGACCTTGGAACGCTCAGGAAGAAGCACAAGGACCGCAGACCATGGCCATTGCGCGATGGCATACGAACAGACTTACTGAACCACTTAGAGGCCCAATTGAATGACAGCGCAGAACCTACATTTGACGGTATCTGACACTCTACCGGATGAGTTCGACATTTTTGACATGGTTCGGCTGCGTCTGTTGGAAATGGCAGATACCATTGCGCATGCCAATGTTGGGTTTGTTGGGCCTTCGTCAAAGGTCACATGGTGGCCAGAAACCAAAGATGGCAATGATTATGCCAAAGACAGCACAAGATACAGGCCAGATGCAGCCGCCTTATCGCGGGCCGATGAATCACTTGGCTGGATTTCCCAATTTATTGATGACGATCAGGCCAGAACTGCGCTATCAAACTGGCTGAGATGCATGGTTTTGGGCAGCCACGAGTATTCATTTGCGGCTTGGTGCAAGAAAAACGGTAAAATCCGTCGCACAGCAGACAGGCAAATTCGTAAGTCAATTCAGCAAATTGCGGCAAGTCTTTGTAAAAGTGGTGTTTTGTTACACGCTCCTGAGCAATCGAGGGTGTCTACATTTGCACCGAAACAGGGCATAAACCCAATCAACATCGCGAGAGTTAACGATTGGCTGCACTATGGTGAGTCGATCAAACTCCAAGACCTTCCCGAACATCGAGATTTGACATGGGCTGCAAAGCAAAATGACCGTCGCAGGCAACGGGTTGCGCGCGCCAAGAAACAGGCGCAGAGCAGCCAAGGGGCGTCGGTTTGAGGTTGTTTACAGAACGCGCCGGGCTAAGCAGCTATGGCGTGCTGTAGCCGCAGGCATGGCTGGGGTGGATGTTGAGACTTTGGGCAAATTGCCAGCTGGTGCGCGGGATGTGTGTTTGCGTACAGTTAGGAAAATACAGGCGCAGCGGGTTGGGGCGTTGCGTTTGATTTCTTGATATGACTGGCGCTGTATAGCGACGGTAACGAGACAAGGCGTGGTGTGTTTAAGCATTTGACCGCTCGACCAGCACATTACGGCCCACCACAGGGCAGCGCTTTTGGGCATGTGCGTACCTCCAAGCCCTACCAATTCGCCCAATAGGGCAACACGATTTTAACGGCGTGCCATTCCTTTTTGGAGCAAGCGCCGTGTCTACGGGAAGGGGCACAGGGCCGTAGAGGCTGAGCAGGACTTGAGTAATCGCGCTGGGGAGGCGTCAATCCTGTACTCCCCATTTTATTCGCCCAATGGGCAAACGACAACAGTACCAGTTCCGCCTCTCATTGAAGCGCCTCTGAGTTGGTCATTTGGCCGCCCCCACTGTGTTCTGCAATAGAGCTGTTGATTTTGTACTCCAACGGCTTGGGATATACGGGGCGGTATTCGTTTACGAACATCAAACCACCTTGAGGGGTGTTTTCGGGTGGTTTGGAGACACAACAGTTTCTTGATTGTCGCAGAAAGACGATCAAGAACCGCAGTTTTGTTTGCATAACCCTTTCAACGTGTAAGAGAAACGCGGTTTTGTTTACATGAGAGTTTGGCAGGATTGTAGTTGTTTGCACTTTTTGCAAAGAAGTCCTTTCGTCTGCCTAATTTAATTCCGTGATCAGAGCAATCAGGCAGATTCAACTGTGTTCATATGAACACGGTTGGTGCCGATGGCAAACAGCCTGTCACTTTTAACAGGGTTGTAGAGTTCTATTAGCTCAATCATTCTGGTTGTAATGCGGTTCTGATGAATGAGGTTGGTTGTGTCTATTAAAAACGTGGTCTTTGGTGTTGTTGTTTCGGTAGGTCTTTCCTGTGGCGTAGCGAATGCAAATTGGGTGTTTCAAGAGCAGGGAGGGGCGTTTTCCGACGATAGTTTGAAACTCGCTGTTACGGTTTCTCAAACCGGGCTGGCTCTAGGTGTCCGATGCACAAACTCAGATAAATTGGAATTGGCTTTCATTACTGAAGAAAAGATCAAAGCCAAAACAGCTGATACTCTGAATTTATTGGCTCCTTTATTGCGATTACGCGTGGACAGCAACGATATTATAGATTTTGATGTTGTGCTGAGTGAGGCGGATGGAATCTTGATGGGGATTGCTACTGCTCAGCCGAATCTTTTATCTGAGATTAAAAAAGCAAAACGCAAAATTTCCGTGGTGCTTTCCATCGCAGGTGAACAGTATCATGAAACAGTTTTCTCAGTTCGGGGAAGTACCAAAGCAATGCAAAAGCTTGAGAGCAAATGCGGCTTTTGAGCGAAAGCTAGTCTTTCAAGTGCCCTAGCCGCGCTAGTTCACCTTGGAGTAGGCGGCGGATAGCTTCGGATGAATTGGGCTTATCAGTCTCGCTTTCGCGGAAACGCTCGATAGCATCGGCAAGTTCTGTATCCATATGAATAAGCTTGCGAATTTCGTATTTTTTGGGGCGGCCAACTGATGGGGGCATGAATTTCCTATATAGGATATTGACAAGCGCGTAATTTAGTTTCATATATAGGAAATACAACGGGCTGACAAGGTGTGCAACCACCAAGCCAGCCCTAACCGAAACCGAACGACGAGGTTCAGTCATGGCTACCCCACAAATAGCGGGCGCGTGCGCTCCATTCAACATCGAAAATTCACTTGGTCCAAATCTTCGCGTAGTTGCGGTGTTGGGCGACAATATGGTTCCAACGCTTAAAGGCGGTGGCGTCGATCATCTTATAGTGCGCCCAACCCATCAATATGAGGGTGAGGGCATCTACGCGGTGCAGAGCGCCTATGGCAAGGTTGAGATATTCCGCGCTCAAAATGTTGGCGGTGGAAACATTGCTTTGCTGTCTGATAACGCAACCTACCGCCGCAGGGATGTGAGCGTAGAAGAGTTTAACGAGATGGTGCTTGGCATTGCTTTGCACCAGTTGCACCGGCTTCGGGTTGATACCCCGATTGTTTTTGCCCGCTGCGCGTAGGGGGCTGAGCCATGTTGACGGTGAACCATTACGCTGACCTCAATCAGGCAGCGCTATTTGATGCCATGCGCATCGCTAAACGTAAATTGAAGGAAGCCGCCGCTGCAATGCGGGTGGATGCAAAGCTTATTGGGCTGGTTGAGAACACCGCACGCGAGCTAGGGCTTATCTACGCTGCTGATCAGCCAGGCCTTTGGTTTTACTGGATAGACAGGGCTTCGTGTCAGGTTTTGATTGGTCAGGACACATTTGGTGAGAGAACCGGCGTTCTGCGCAAAGATGTGAATTACTGCTGAAATTTGGGAATTTCTCTAAAAAATTATAAGTTCGTTACTGAAGCATTAAGAACATCAAAATACTGAATCTGGAATACCGCACTGGTTCACAAGGCAGTGCGGCGGTGGGGAGTTTAGAGCTAGCTACTTTTGCGCTCCCCACCACCCTTGTGAAACCGCCAGCCTTGTGACTGGCAATCAACGAGGTCAGAAATGACACAGCAAATTGAAATTTCCAAATCAAATATTCCAAATGGCGCGGGGATAATTCCCACTGCCCTTGATTACAATGGCGTACAAATACGTGACAAAGGCGAAATGCTGTCACTCACGGATATGTGGAAGGCCGCTGGCGAGGATGACTCAAAACGTCCATCTGAATGGTTGCGACAGGATGCGACCCAAGCATTTATTGAGGTGTTAAGCTCTTCAAATATGGGTGAGGCCCATATTAGAACGCGACGGGGTAATCGTGGCGGGACAATGGCTCACTGGCAGATTGGTTTAGCCTACGCCAAATATCTGAGCCCTGAATTCCATATGTGGTGCAACCAAGTTGTTCGCGAGCGCATGGAAGGCAAGCCACAATCCGTTATCCCGGCAGAATTCGCTGAGGAGTTTGCTCGGCTTGTAGGCATGGTGAAAATGGTGGCCCATAAGGTCACAGTAATTGAGCATCAGGACGATGATCGGAGCAAAGAGCATATCCAAGCGCTTGTGGCGGCAGAAGTTGCCAAGCGCGGGTATACGGTTCGCCGGGGCAAAACTGCAGGGCAGGTGTGGCATGGTGCACAATTGCCGAAATTGAAAAATGGGTCTCTTTGGCTCAGTAACCGCCTTAAAGAAATGGGCTGCCAACTTAATGGCAATGACCGTGGCGAGCTTGGAGCGAACACTTCACGGTTGTTTGATCCAGATTTGGCGCGCGCCTGCATGAAGAACGGGCTGCTACACCGCACGAAAACCTATATTTCTGAGCGCACGGGGCAATCCAAGCTCAAATTGGTGCAGTAGAATGATGGATAATTCAGACTATGACGAGGTAAATCGTCGAGCCGCTATGTTGCAAATGTCACCAACGCTTAGCCGTGCTGCTGCGCTGGCTCAGGATGCACCTTTCAACGTCACTGACAATGAAGAAAGAAGGTCAGTTGTGACGACCTGCCTCGTCGATGTAGCCACGTCGATAGACAAAGGTGAGATAACATTCTCCACGGTAGAAGCTAGAGCTATGACGATAGGGCTTTTAACTGTGGCACTGATGATCGTCTTTGATGGCAATGTTCCTGTTGAGCAGGTATCTGCCCACTGAACGTGATTAATATCAACATTACAATGAGTTAAGAAGGTCGCTTTATGCGACCTTTTTCGTGTCTATATCATCTATTCCACATCAACAGGCGGAACTTCAATGTCAGAATACAAGGGCATTCAAAAGGTCGTGCTGTCTGATGATGCGCGGGCTCAAGAATTAGAAATTGCTGCCAAAGCTCTCATTGCAAGAATGGAAGGCGAGTCCGACCAGGCCATCTGCGAAGCAATCAAGGAAGCGGTGTATTTCGAGGTTGAGGCATCGGAAATCCTAGCTGCTATTGAGGCCCAACGTGGCTAATCAAACAATTACGGTTGATACCAACCACGACGCGGTTACAGCGCGGGCAGCGGGTGAATTCATCACGCTAAATGCTGGTGCTACGCTGACAATTAACAGCGAGCCACAGCGCACGCCCATGGGTATTTTGCATTCTGTACGCTGTACTGATGGCACATGCTTGATTGATGGGCGTGATGTGCGGCATTTGGAACTGGCAGCAACAGCATCATTTGTGGTTGGAGAGATTGTTACGGGCGGCACAAGCGGCGCTGTGGGCGAAATCATCCGCATTATGGATGCGACAACCTTAAAGCTGCGTTCGGTCACTGGCGGGCCATTTCAAGCAGGTGAGGCTGTAACCGGATCGACAACGGGCACAAGCACTGCGAGCGGTGCTGATACTGTTGGTACGCTTGAAATTCTCAGCGTGTTTGGTTTCCCGGCTGCGAATACCAGGCAGGGTCAAATTACCGGGCGCGGCACATGGTTTGAGTTGGGTGTTTCCAGCGGCGCTGCGTCTCAGGTTCTCAACCATTGGACCGAAAACGCGGTTGATATTGGTGCTGTATGGGTTGAGACCGGCTTGGGTACGGGCATTTATAAGCCGTGGGTTGGTTTGGGAACAGGCCAAACACTTGCTGGTGTGAATGCAAAAGCTGGTGAGCTGGGCAATGTGTTCCAGTACGACAACACAACGGCCACCATTACATTCGGCGATGGCGTAAATGGGAATATCCCGGTGTCAGGCGCAAGAATTCGTGTTCCCAATGTTCTGTTATTGACCGGCACCACTGCCAGTTCACCACTTGCCACTGATCCAAATTATACGGCACGGGCATCTTTTCAAACCAATGGGTCGCTTGCGATTGATTTTGAGGTTGTGGACCTGTCAGGCATGGAAACAACCTTCTGGGGTTGTTATTCTGTTCACCTGATAGAAACGGCATTTTGCGCCAACCTTACTATTGCCGAATGTGGCTCAAAGCCAACCATTCACGATTGTGCAACCGGCTGCCATCGCGCAGAGAATACTATAGCTTTCAATATCCGCGATACCGCTTCGGGCGGTGATATCCAGCGCGGCAACTTCATGTCTAGGGCTGCGCGGGCAGGATACATTGAAACAAGCGCCGGAACTGTTTTGAAAGACACAATTTTTAACGTGCATTCGCCGATTGGTAATGCCAACGGTTTGCAGATATTCAAAAGCCCCGACGTGGTGGTTGATAACTGTGTGGCCTACGGAAACTACGGTATTCTGGCCACTTCGGATTCTACGGATATTCTAATCAAAAATTGCCGCGCAGCCCAACTGCCAAGCACGTCAACGGCTTGCTTCTTCTTAGGATCATCGGGCGCTAAGGTTGAAAATCCAGGCATTCCTGTTGGAATCACAGCATTAGCTGCTGGCGCTGCGTTGATACGTGGGGAGGATACGCCAGATGTTGAAATCAAAAACATTGGTAGTGTGGGCTCACCAATCGATTGTCGGGGCATTCTCTATCCGGTGCTGTTTACTGGCGCGACTTCAGATGTAGATGTCGCAAACCTGCATGTGTTCAATTACGGCATCCGAGTTGTTACGGGCCAAGCAGCCGGTGCGCGGATTAGAGCCTATAATGTGGTTGGCGATGGACTGAATGACATTCAAATTAGCAGCCAGGATGTTGAAATTTGGTCATATCGTGATGGCGACGCAGACTTTGGGTTGATTGATTCCATCCGTACAGGTTTGACCAACATTTATGACAGCGCCTATGCCGCAACATTTCAGGGTGATACAGAGGGCACAATCAGCCTGTTTTTCACAGAGAAAGCCAACAATCCAAGCCTTTATGAAATCACTGCCGGCACGCCAGTATTCAATTCCAAGGGCGCGGCGATATTTGATCAGGGCGACCAGATTGTCTACACATGGCCACGCAAGATTTTAGGCTATACTGGTTTTCAGAATGTTGCGCCAGAACTGCGCTATTTGAACCAGTTGTCAGGCAATCTGGCCACTGAGTTCACGATTGAATACGATATTGATACGGGTGCTGGGTATTCAGGCTCTTGGGCCACTGCGAATGGTACAAACCTATCACCTTTGACGGTCAGCCCTGTTGATGGTTTCGGCTTCAAGATCAGGGTCACCAAGACGGGTGCTGGTGTTGGTGCGATTAACGACAGCATGAACTTCCTTGGCCTGCGCATGGTAACAACAATCACAGCGCAGCAAGAGCTTTATAATGCCAGCGAGACCGTTGTGCAGATCACGGCCCCTAACTTGCCTGATGGCACGCGCTATCAGTTCTATGACGTAACCAATGGCGTGGAGCTGGCCAACGGCGTTGCAACGGGCAGCTTTGGTGGGGCAACAAACTACGTCTATACTGGCGCGGCTATTCAGGTTCGACTGCGGGCGATGTTCAAGCCCACGGCAACCACGGCCAAGCGGTATGCTGAAGAGTTCGGCGTTCTGACCATCAATGGGTTGATATTTATTCCTGTTCTTGAGGATTGGCAGCCGCACAACACCTATGGAGCAGATGGCGCAACCTTTGATCAGTCGAACGGTGGATCAATCACATGGGATTCGAACAACAACCTCATTCGGTTTGATGGCTCAGCCGCGACAGTGAATGGGCAAGCGGTTGTAGCCTGGGCGGCATGGCTCATGACAACAGCCATTGGCATTCGCACGTTCCCAAATCTGGTTGATTATACCGGTATTGGGCCGCTTGAGCTGTATCGCATTGGCGTTCAGCCACCACTTGAGATCATCAATGACAGCTCAAATATCATCGTCATTGCCGATGCTGTGCTTGAACGCACAGATGCAGCGGGTTTGATCAATGCAGGATCGGGAACAATTCACGCGATGCCACGGCATAACACCGGGCTATTGGTTGCTTCATCTCAGGCTAATCTCAACGCCATCAACGCGGCGCTGGCATTGTTGGGCATCGATATCACCAACATCAATACGGTGGTGAGCGATAACCAAACAGAGATAGCCGGGGCGAGAACAGACATAACCGCGGTTGGTGCCATTGTAACGAGCAACGCCGCGGTGCTTGGTGATCTGAATACGGATATTGGCAACATCGATGTGAAAATCACAACCATACAGGGTGATGTCTCTGCCCTTGGCACGTTGAGCAATAACATTCTTGGCATAGCGACAGACAACAAAAAGCTGTTGCGTGCTGATATCAACTTCGCGGCTTCCCTCGCCAATTTCTATGAGGAAGGCACAACAACCATTCTGATGACCAAGAACATGGCGGGCGGCACCGGCCTTGGCCTGCCA
>NVRR01000033.1 GCA_002732675.1 Sneathiella sp.
CTCGGCCACTGCGACATATAATGCGAGCAACCAGGCAGACGTGGCGTTGATGGTCATGGAGGTATTCATTTTCTCGAGCGGGATATCCTCGAAAAGCGTCCGCATATCACCCAGATGACAAATCGGGACGCCGACTTTCCCGACTTCGCCGCGCGCCAGGGTGTGATCCGAATCATATCCGGTCTGCGTTGGTAAGTCGAAAGCGACGGAAAGCCCGGTTTGCCCGCGCGCCAGGTTTGTTTTATATAATTCATTGGACGCTTTGGCGGAAGAATGGCCAGAATAGGTTCTGAACAGCCATGGACGGTCTTTCTCCGGTTTAGCCGTGTTTTCGGTGTTCGCAACGTTTTTTGACATAATTATCTTTCGTATATGAGCAGGAATCAGACCGGTTCTTTCGTCAACTAATTGTCACACGTAATAACATAACTTTGTGCTGCAGTGCAAAAAAAACTTGTACTCTGCTCAAAGGTCAGTAATCTTCTCAGAAATCAGATTAAACCAAAGGTCACAAGTCAGTCAATTGATGCATTGCGGTATAAAACAAACCGGGGATATAATGAAACCCAAACCGGTGCCGCGAAAAACTATGAGGGAAATTTTTGATGACAAATACACAAGCCGGAGTTCAGTCGGAAGGGGATACTTTATTGTCCGAAGGAGAGATAAAGGATCTTTATGAGGTCGGTGAAATTCCACCGCTTGGACATGTGCCCGCCAAAATGTATGCTTGGGCGATCCGTCGTGAGCGGCATGGCCAGCCCGAAGATGCCATGCAGGTTGAAGTCGTCGACACTCCCGAGTTAGATAGTCATGACGTGCTGATTCTTGTTATGGCCGCGGGTGTCAATTATAATGGTGTCTGGGCCGCTCTTGGTGAGCCTGTTTCTCCTTTCGATATTCATAAGCAGCCCTATCATATTGCGGGTTCCGATGCCTCGGGCGTGGTCTACGCCGTCGGCAACAAGGTCATGCGTTTCAAGGTTGGCGATGAAGTCGTGGTGCATTGCAATCAGGATGATGGCGATGATGAAGAATGTAATGGCGGCGATCCCATGTTCTCGCCAAGCCAGCGGATCTGGGGCTACGAGACGCCGGATGGCTCTTTCGCTCAGTTCGCCCGTGTTCAGGACCGGCAGCTCATGCCGCGCCCCAAACACCTGACTTGGGAAGAAAGCGCTTGTTACGTTCTCACTCTTGCCACCGCTTATCGCATGCTTTTCGGCCATCGACCTCATATCCTGCGGCCGGGACATAATGTGCTGATCTGGGGCGCGTCCGGCGGATTGGGCTCCATGGCCATTCAGATTTGTGCTGCTGCCGGTGCCAACGCCATCGGTGTTATCTCCGATGAAAGCAAACGCGACTTCGTGATGTCGCTCGGCGCCAAGGGCGTGATCAATCGCAAAAATTTCGATTGTTGGGGCCAGCTTCCCAAAGTGAACGGCGAGGGATTTGGCGACTATATGAAGAAAACCCGGGAATTTGGCAAAGCCATCTGGGAGATTACCGGCAAAGGCAATGACGTGGATTTCGTCTTCGAACATCCGGGCGAGCAGACATTTCCCGTGTCCTGCAATATTGTCAAACGCGGGGGTATGGTGGTGTTTTGCGCAGGTACCACCGGCTTTAATCTGACCATGGACGCCCGATTCGTCTGGATGCGTCAAAAACGTATTCAAGGCAGCCATTTCGCCAATCTGAAACAGGCGGCCCAGGCCAACAATCTTGTAGTAGAGCGGCGTATTGATCCCTGTATGTCGGAAGTATTCTCTTGGGAGGATATCCCGCGGGCCCATACGAAGATGCTCAATAACGAGCATAAGCCGGGCAATATGGCGGTACTGGTATCGGCAAAATATCCCGGACTGCGGACCATTGAAGATGCTATTGAAGCAGGAAATCAATAATCCTGTACCCCTGTTAAAGGAAAATAAAAATGACGATGACGGACGTAATGGACGGGGCGGCAGCGCCGTTGCTGGACGGTCTGGACGGACTATGCGCGCGCGCGCTTGAGGCCGCCGAGACATTGAAACAACAGGCCACCCTTTCTGTTGCTGAAATGACCCGGGGTGCGGATGGTCGCATCGACGGCAAGTTGGTGGAAGAAAACCAGTATGCCACCCACGGCCTGGCGTGGCTCGCGACGTATGTGGAAGCCCTGCGCGAGACACTGAATTGGTCACGCCGCCTTGCGGCAGAAAGCAAGCTCGGTGAATTAGAGCAGTTGATGCTGCAGGCGGGTTTCAGCGAATATCTGAGCCAGATTGCGGGTGGTATCCCCATGACCTTGGGGGAAATAATTCGCCCCGCGGATTTGGGCCTGGATGATGCCGCGGTTCAGCGGTTTAAAACGGCGGATGTGTCGTTGTTGATTGCAGGCGGATACACGGCAGTGGTCAAGAAACATATTGCGTCGCTTATTGCCGAGGGCATGGATACAGGGCATTTCGGTGAAGCGGGTCTTGATGAAACCTATTCGATGATCCGCGACCAATTCCGCCGCTTTGCCAATGAAGTAGTGATGCCGTTTGCGCATGGCTGGCATATGAAAGATGAACTGATCCCCATGTCAGTCATTGAGCAGATGTCAGAGCTTGGCGTATTTGGTTTGACCGTGCCGGAAGAGTATGGCGGCCTTGGCCTTGGCAAGATGGCTATGTGTGTGGTCTCCGAGGAGTTGTCGCGCGGTTATATTGGTGTTGGCTCCCTTGGTACCCGCTCCGAAATTGCGGCGGAGCTTATATTAACCGGCGGGACACAAGCGCAGAAAGAAAAATGGCTCCGTGTCATCGCCACGGGGCAGATTTTGCCAACGGCGGTCTTTACCGAGCCCAATACCGGCTCTGATTTAGCCTCCCTTAAAGCCCGGGCCGTCAAAGATGGCGATGTCTATCGGGTGACCGGCAACAAAACCTGGATTACCCATGCGGCCCGCGCCGATATCATGACCATGCTGGTGCGTACCAATCCCGATCAGCCCGGGTATAAGGGCCTTTCCATGTTTCTGGCCGAAAAACCCCATATGACCGAGGCCGAAGATTTCCCCGCAGAAGGTATGACCGGCGGCGAAATTGAAGTGTTGGGCTATCGCGGTATGAAAGAATATGAACTTGGCTTCGATAATTTTGAAATCAAGGCCGAAAATCTTTTGGGTGAAGAAGAAGGCAATGGCTTTAAACAGCTAATGCAGACCTTTGAAAGTGCCCGCATCCAGACGGCGGCACGGGCCTTGGGTGTTGCCCAGAATGCGATGGAACTCGGGCTTCGTTATGCGCTGGATCGCATCCAGTTTTCAAAGCCGATCATTGAATTCCCGCGCGTTGCCGGAAAGCTTGCCTGGATGGGTGTCGAAATTATGATGGCACGTCAGTTGACCTATGCGTCGGCGCGGGCCAAGGATGAAGGCCGCCGCTGCGATCTTGAGGCCGGGATGGCGAAGCTGCTCGGCGCGCGAGTGGCCTGGAGTGCGGCCGATAACGCGCTGCAGATCCATGGTGGCAACGGATTCGCGCTTGAATATCCGATCAGCCGGGTTCTCTGTGATGCCCGTATCCTCAATATTTTTGAGGGCGCTGGCGAAATTCAGGCACAGGTGATTGCCCGCCGTTTGCTTGAAGGTGCGAATTAGGGGAACTATTTCTCTTCAAGGGATCCTGTATAATGAAGGCCGAGAACCGCCGTGATCGTGGCACCAAACAGCACGATCGACCAGCTGACGTAAAGCCATATCAGAAACAGCGGGAAGGCGGCCATCGCGCCATAAAGGACCTCATATGAGGGGAAAAATTCCAGATATAGCTTAAAGCCATATTTTCCAAACAGAAACAGGCCGGTTGCTGCAGCCGCGCCGATGAGCGCATGTGATGCTTGTACCTTGCAGGCTGGAACCAGCTGATAGAGAAGAAACAATACCAGCAGTGGCAGCAGAACTGGCATCAGCGAGCTGAGAACTTCCAAGGACGAGGAAAGCTGAAATCCCGTCGCTTGCTCACTGACATCGACGACCCAGTTTACAAGTGTCAGACTGGTGCCGATAGCGATGGGACCGATCAGGGTTATCACCAGATATGTGAGCAGACGCTTGAAGGGATTACGTGTTGCCTCCACATGCCAAATCTGAGCAAAAATCTCCTCAATACTGGACATCAGCAGGAGGGCGGTGATGCCAATGCCAGCAAGACCGAAAATCGTCAGCTGGCTTGAATTGACCGTAAAACTTTCAAGCGCTGCATCGACTGTGGCGATTTTGGAAGGCAGCAAATTATCAAACAAAAAGCGGGTAATTTTGTCTTGTAGATGATCAAAGGCCGGAATGGCCGTAAACAGGGCAAAGGCAACGGCCGCCAATGGCACGATGGCGAGAAGCGTCTGATAGCTGAGCGCCGTTGCCATCCTCATACAGTTATGGTTGGCAAAATGCTTCCAGATACGGACGAATACCTGCGGTAGATCTAATATTTTCACGTTGCCTCCAGCTCCGGACTTTAATCCCATTACACCACATTATGCTCCAGAATGGCCTTCTCTGTCACCATGCGGGAGAAGGAAAAACGGGAAAGGTCAAGGCTGCGATATCCGCCAAACAGGATCAATTCGGCGATGGCGCGGCCGACAGCCGGAGATTGCTGTAATCCGTGGCCCGAAAAACCGTTTGCGAAATAAAAATTACGGATATCGGGATGCGGCCCTAATACCGCATTCTGATCGAGAAGATTATAGGCGTAATGACCGGCCCAGGCATTTTCGAGCTTGATCGCTTCGAAGGCGGGAACCCTATGGGCGAGGATTGGCCAGATATGCTCATCAAACCAGCCATAGTCGATCTCAAAATCCGTGCAGTCGGGATCATTTTCGGGGTCGGGGGAGCAGCCCACCAAAAATTGCTGTCCTTCAGGACGGAAATGGACGCCAGAGGGGTCAATGACGAGAGGGCAATGGTCAATGCTTTCACGGCAGCTGAACGAAAAGCCGAGGCGCTTACGGGAGCGAACCGCAAGATCTATTCCGGCCCAGGCGGCGACGTCGGATGCGGCGGGACCGGCGGCGTTGACCACGGCACCGCAAGAAATTTCCGTGCCGTCGCTTAATGTGATCGCCAACACCTGGCCCTTGTCGCACGTCAGGCCAGCTGCTTCAGCCGTCAAATATTTCGCGCCTTGCGAGATCGCCTTTTTTCGAAACGCCTGATGCAAGCTATAAGCGTCGAGCCAGCCTTCGCCTTTAAGACCAAAGGAACCACCGGCAAGATCGCTCACATTAAGCCAGGGAAATCCGCGGGCCAGATCGTCAGCATCCAGCAAACCAACCTCCACACCCTCGCCGCGCTGAATGGTGTGGTTGCCGTAGAGCACCGGTATTTGCCAGTCCTTGGCCAGAAACAGATAGCCCCGTTCCACATACGCCACATTGACTGGTGCCCCGTCGGTACTGAGATGCCGGGTGATATTGCCCAGGAATTCTTGCGCGTACTGCGACATGCGAATATTTTCTGGCGTCGAAAACTGCTGCCGAACCCCGCCCCACGACCGTCCGGTGGAACCGAATTCAAAACTCGGATCTTTCTCGATTACTGTGACGGTTCCGTCAAAGTCGTCCGATACCGTTAGGAAATAGGCGATGGACGAGCCAATAACGCCGCCACCGATAATGACAATATCCTGTGAGATTTGCATGATTATCCCTGTCCAGATGCAGACGGATCGTATAGCTTTGAAACTGGATCCTGATTGACGCTTCCTTATAATATGCTATGGGCCGGACATGATTAACTATTTTATTATTGCAGCCGTGATTGCCACGGCGCTGGTGCTGCTGGTCGGCATGCTGACCATGGCGCGGGGCGGTGAGTTTAATCGGAAATACGGCAACAAACTGATGCAGTTGCGGATTCTGATGCAGGCGATTGCCGTCGTGCTGATCATGGTCGGGATCTGGGCGGCGAGTTCCGGTGACTAACGCGAAGACAAGGTATACACCATGGTGAAGCTGACAAAAATCTATACGCGCGGCGGCGATAAAGGGCAGACTTCCCTTGGCGATGGAGAGCGGGTCAGCAAGACGAGCCCCCGCGTCGATGCCTATGGCGATGTCGATGAAACCAATGCAATTATCGGGCTTGCCCGACTAAAAACAACCGGCGCAGCAGACGACAGCCTGGCGCGGATACAGAACGATCTGTTTGACCTTGGAGCGGACCTTTGTACACCTGTACAGGACAATCCAAAATATCCGCCGCTCCGCATTGTGCAGGCGCAAGTGGATCGGCTGGAGGCGGAAATCGATGAGATGAATGCCGAGCTTTCGCCGCTCAACTCGTTTATTCTTCCGGGCGGCTCCGATGCGTCTGCATATTTACATCTTTCCCGCACCGTCAGCAGGCGGGCAGAACGTCGAATGATCACGCTGAGTGATTCGGAAGATATTAACCCCGTTGCAATTGCCTATATCAATCGGCTCTCGGATTTTCTTTTTGTTTTGGGTCGATTTCTCAATAAAAAGGGTGCGGAAGACGTTCTTTGGGTTCCCGGCGCTAATAGATAGCCTTTTTCAGCCCGTTTTTACTAGAAAAACAAGGCTATTCGGGCGCTGTAAAATGTCCGCTTTCGGTCAATTGACAGAAGGTTGATTGCTATTTATTGTGCAGTGCCGAAATAAAATTAAATTCCTGCCTTTAATCGGATGCAGAAAGCTGGTTTTCTGTAGACCTAAAAGGCACCCTAGCTTGGAGATAACCGATCTATGAAAGTTCTCGTCGCAGTTAAACGTGTCGTGGATTACAACGTGAAGATCCGCGTGAAAGCGGACCAGACTGGTGTAGACCTCGCGAATGTCAAAATGTCTATGAACCCCTTCGATGAAATTGCTATCGAAGAAGCCCTTCGCCTTCGCGAAGCCGGCACCGCCACGGAGGTTATTGCCCTATCCGTCGGACCGCAGGCTGCGCAGGAAACCATCCGCACAGCGCTCGCCATGGGGGCAGATCGCGGGATACTGATCAAGACAGATCAGGAAGTAGAGCCTTTGGGCGTTGCGAAATTGATGAAAGCCGTCATTTCTGAAGAGGCTCCTGATCTGGTGATCGTGGGGAAACAGGCGATTGATGATGATTCCAACCAGACGGGCCAGATGCTCGCTGCGCTGTTGGGCTGGGCACAGGGTACGTTTGCCTCTGCGGTTAATCTGGAAGGTGGAACCGCCAAGGTAACCCGTGAAATCGATGGTGGATTGCAGACGTTGGATCTGAAAATGCCAATTGTTGTCACGACGGATCTGCGCCTGAACGAGCCACGCTATGCGTCACTCCCAAATATCATGAAGGCCAAGAAAAAGCCGATTGATGAAAAAACACCGGAAGAACTAGGGGTCGATATTGCACCGCGCCTGACCACTTTGAAAGTGGTTGCGCCAGAGAAACGCCAAGCGGGTGTGATGGTCGAATCGGTTGCCGAACTGGTGGACAAACTTAAAAATGAAGCGGGAGTTATCTAATGTCTGTTCTTGTACTTGCTGATCATGATAACGCGACGCTCGCCGCCGCCACATTAAATGCGGTGACGGCTGCTGGTGAACTGGGCGGAGATGTTCATGTACTCGTCGCCGGTAGCGGATGTGCTGCGGTTGCTGATGAAGCGGCCAAAGTTTCCGGTGTTGCCAAAGTTGTTCTCGTTGATGACGCGGTCTATGCCAATTCACTCGCTGAAAATGTTGCGGACCTGATTGTTTCGCTGGCGGATAGCTATGATGCCATTATTACCGCAGCGACAACATCGGGCAAAAATATACTGCCGCGTGTTGCAGCGCTTCTGGATGTGGCACAAATCTCCGAAATTACGGAAATAGTCTCCGCAGACACTTTTGTGCGGCCGATTTATGCGGGCAATGCCATGGCGACGGTGCAATCATCTGATGCCAAGAAGGTCATCACCGTTCGCACGACGAATTTTGCGGCGGCCGATGCAACAGGTGGGTCCGCAACTGTGGAAAATGCGGCAGCCGTTGCGGATGCCGGCGTATCCAGTTTTGTGAGTGCCGAGTTGTCAAAATCCGAACGTCCTGAGCTGACCTCAGCTAAAATCGTTATCTCTGGTGGCCGTGGTATGCAGTCCGGCGACAACTTCCCGCTGATCGAAGCCGTTGCCGATAAGCTCGGTGCAGCAGTGGGCGCAAGCCGGGCCGCCGTTGACGCTGGTTTTGTTCCCAACGACTATCAGGTTGGGCAAACCGGTAAAGTGGTTGCACCAGATCTTTACATTGCCGTCGGTATTTCCGGGGCTATTCAGCATCTGGCTGGGATGAAAGACAGTAAAGTGATTGTCGCCATCAACAAAGATGAAGAGGCGCCCATTTTTCAGATTGCGGATTATGGGTTGGTCGCTGACCTTTTCAAGGCGCTTCCGGAACTGGAAGCCGCGCTTTAATAGCTTGTGTCGGGCGAAAGCCCGGCGCTATCATTCCGATGATCAGAACATGTTTAGGAATAGTCGATGATTAACAAGGTAGGCATTATTGGGGCTGGTCAGATGGGCAATGGTATTGCTCATGTCATGGCTGTCGCCGGGATCGACGTGTTTTTGCAGGATGTTTCTGAGGAGAAGCTGGAGAAGGCTCTGAAGGTTATTGAAGCCAATCTGCGCCGTCAGGTCGGCCGGGGCCTACTCCCCGAGGGCGATATAACATCCACCTTAAGTCGGATCAGTCTCGTCACCAACGATGACCATATGTCGGAAATGGACCTAGTCATTGAGGCGGCGACGGAGAATGAGGACGTCAAGAAATCGATCTTGAAGGACTTAAGCGGGAAGCTGAAGCCAGAGGCAATTATTGCCACCAATACGTCATCAATTTCTGTGACCCGGCTTGCCGCTGTTACAGACCGGCCGGAACAGTTCATGGGCATGCATTTCATGAACCCCGTGCCGGTGATGCAGCTGGTGGAGCTGATCCGCGGGATTGCGACGAATGAGAAAACCTTCGAAGCGGTGAAGGATCTGACAATTCGTCTCAACAAGACGCCGACCCCGGCGGAAGACTTCCCCGCTTTCATTGTGAACCGCATCCTACTACCAATGATCAATGAAGCCGTTTACACTCTCTATGAAGGGGTTGGATCCGTGCGGGCGATTGATGTCGCCATGCGCCTTGGCGCTAATCATCGCATGGGACCGTTGGAGCTTGCTGATTTTATCGGACTTGATGTCTGTTTGAGCATCATGCAGGTTCTATATGAAGGTCTCGCCGACACCAAATATCGACCCTGTCCGCTCCTTGTCAAATACGTGGAAGCTGGCTGGCTTGGTCGTAAATCGGGCCGAGGGTTCTATGACTATTCCGGTGATGAACCTGTCCCAACGCGATAAGGCGCCATAGATTTCGGCACAGGCGTTGCAGAATTGGTTTCGCCATAAACTTCCATTTCTATTCCATGCATAAAAAATCCCGGACATACGAGAGTACATCCGGGACATAAGCATGGAAAAGATTTTGGGAACAGTGCCTAATTGACTTCGAACAGACCCGCAGCTCCCATGCCGCCGCCGATACACATGGTGACGACAACATATTTTGCACCGCGCCGTTTGCCTTCAATCAGCGCGTGACCTGTCAGGCGGGCACCGGACATACCGAAGGGATGCCCGATGGAAATGGCGCCGCCATCGACATTGAGAAGCTCCATCGGAATGCCAAGTTTTTTCTGACAATAAAGGACCTGAACGGCGAAGGCTTCGTTCAATTCCCAAAGGCCGATATCGTCCATTGTCAGGCCATTGCGTTCCAGCAGCTTTGGCACAGCAAAGACAGGACCGATACCCATCTCATCGGGCTCACAGCCTGCGACGACAAGCCCACGATACGTGCCAAGCGGCTCGATATTGCGTTGCTCGGCAAGCTTGCTATCCATGACCACACATGCCGACGCGCCATCGGAGAGCTGGCTGGCGTTGCCTGCTGTTATGAAACAGTCTTCACCGAGGACAGGTTTCAAGCCCGCAAGACCGTCCATTGTGGTGCTGGCGCGGTTGCCTTCATCCTGCATCAGCGTGACTTCTTCTTCCAACGTTTCACCAGTCTCTTTGTTGACCAGCAATTTGGTTGTCGTCATCGGTACGATTTCCGCATCGAAGCGGCCGGCCTCCTGACCTGCAGCTGTTCGCATTTGGCTTTGATAGCTGTACTCGTCCATTTCTTCGCGGGTGATGCCGTAACGGGTGGCGACAGTTTCGGCGGTTTTTAGCATTGGATCATAAATCGCCGGTTTGTTTGCCGTCAGCCATTCGTTGCGGGCCCGGAACGTATTCGTATGCTCGTTCATCGTAAGGCTGATGCTGTCCATGCCGCCCGCACCCATAATCGGGACCTTGTCCACAATAATGCGGTGCGCTGCCATGGAAATGGTTTGCAGGCCCGATGAGCAGAATCGGTTGACCGTTGTCCCCGCGGTTGTGATGGGAAGCCCGGCGCGCAGCACCGCCTGACGGGCAATATTGCCGCCCGTCGCCCCTTCTGGATTGGCGACGCCGAAAATAACGTCTTCGACTTCGGCGGGGTCGATCCCAGCGCGCTCAACAGCATGCTTGATCACATGGCCGCCCAGGTCTGCACCATGGGTATTGTTGAAGGCGCCGCGATATGCTTTGCCAATAGGGGTTCTTGCGGTGGATACGATAACGGCGTCAGCCATGGGAATTCTCCTGTTCCGGTTATTATTGTTGCGCCTGCACAGATGGGGCGCAGACGGGTGTTGGCGGTAATTCTATAGATCGGGTTGCGTTCTGAAAAGGTAGAAATTGCATTATGGCCCGGATTAGCCGTCTGCATCGATGGTCAGATAATCTCCAGAACAGATTCCGGAGGGCGTCCGATCCGTGCTTTACCGTTGGCAAGCACAATTGGCCGCTCGATCAGCTTCGGATGATCCAGCATCGCTTGTATCAAAGCATCGTCGCTGAGGTCAGGGTCCGCCAAATTACTTTCTTTGTAGATGCCTTCACCCTTTCGCATGAGTTCCCGTGGGCTCATGCCGAGCAGATCGAGGATTTCCTGAAGTCGTTCTTTGCTTGGCGGGGTGGCCAGATAGTCAATAATCTGCGGTTCGACCCCATTTTCCTGCAATATCGCCAATGTTTGGCGGGATTTGCTGCATCGAGGATTATGTAGCATTTCGACGGACATTTCTCTTGTCTCCACTGTGATGTAAAAGAAACTGGAATTTACCCTTTTTATCTTAGAGATAACGCGCAGGCTATAGTTTATCTGCACAAATTTGGCCTTTGACGCCGTCTGCCGCCAACAGTTCGCTTGCGTGTTCGCGCCGGATTGCATATTTATGCGCGATGACTTCTCACATAAATAATGAAAATCTGCCAAAGCGGGTGCCCGCTTCAGGACAGATACGCCAATTCGGACTGGTCAACTGGCTGGGCCTTTATACTCTGCTCTCCAAGGAAATACGCCGGTTTTTGAAGGTGCCCTTGCAGACCGTTCTGGCCCCGATGATGACGACGATGCTGTTCCTCGCCATTTTCACTTTGGCTTTTGGAAACGGCGAACGCTATGTCGGTGATTTGCCATATGCCATATTTCTTGGGCCAGGATTGATTATGATGGCGGTGATCCAGAACTCTTTCGCCAATACTGCATCGTCGATTTTGATCTCCAAGGTGCAGGGGAATATTGTCGATATCCTGATGCCGCCCTTGTCGGCGTCGGAACTTACCTTCGCCTTTGCTTTCTCAGGGCTGGCGCGCGGATTAACGGTTGCTGTTGCTGTTGGGTTCTGTATGTGGCTCGTTATTGATCTGACGGTCTATTCCTGGGCCGCTGTCCTGTATTTTGTTATTGGCGGCGGGCTGATGCTTTCGTTGCTGGGATCAATCGGCGGAATCGTCTCCGAAAAATTTGACCATATGGCGGCCATGACGAATTTCGTCATTATGCCTTTGTCGTTTTTGTCCGGCACATTCTACTCCATAGATCGCCTGACAGGCGTCTGGTTCCAGATCAGCCATTTCAATCCGTTTTTCTATATGATTGATGGCTTCCGATACGGATTTATTGGCACTTCTGACAGTTCTGTATGGCTCGGAGCAGCGGTGATCGCGGTTATTGATACACTGCTCTATATCGCGGTCTGGGCCCTGATTAAGCGTGGATACCGCCTGAAAGCCTAAAAAATACTCTGAAAATAAGAGTTTGATTGACAGGAACCTATCTCCTGTCAATACTTCCGCGCTTTCTGGGGTTATTTATTGCGGTGGAAGCTGCAATTTCCGGCCCTAACACAGATTTTTCGTTGTCTCAAATTGTGGAGAAAGCATATGATTCCTGCATTGTTGTCAAACTATGCTCCCGCCGATCTTTCCTTCGAGAAGGGAGAAGGTGCCTATCTCTATGGGAATGACGGACGACGATATCTCGATTTTGCGGCGGGGATTGCGGTTAGCGGCCTTGGCCATGCTCACCCGGCCCTTGTTGCAGCGATTACCGACCAGGCGTCCAAAGTCTGGCATGTGTCCAACCTGTTTCGTATTCCAGGACAGGAAGTGCTGGCGCAGAAGCTGGTGAATGCGACATTTGCCGATGCCGTCTATTTCTGTAATTCGGGGGCGGAAGCCAATGAATGCGCAATCAAGATGGTGCGGAAGTATTTCAGCCATATTGGCGAGCCTGAAAAATATCGAATCATTGCCTTTGAAAACTCCTTCCATGGCCGGACCTTGGCAACAATTGCGGCGGCCGGTCAGGATAAGCTGCTGGCCGGATTTGGCCCGGCTATGGATGGTTTTGACCATGTTGCTGTTGGTTACATCGACCTTGTAGAGGCCGCGATCACCGATGAAACCGCGGCTATTTTGATTGAGCCGATTATGGGCGAGGGCGGGATCCGTGTCGTCGAGCCGTCGTTTTTGCGGGCGCTTCGTGATCTGTGTGATGAGCGTGGATTACTGTTGGTTTTTGATGAGATCCAGACCGGAATGGGACGGACAGGCAAACTCTTTGCTTATGAGCATGCAGCGATGGTACCCGATATCATGACATCGGCCAAAGCGCTTGGCGGCGGTTTCCCGGTGGGCGCTTGTCTGGCGGTTGAAAAAGTTGCTGTTGCCATGACGGTGGGCAGCCATGGGTCCACCTACGGCGGCAACCCGCTGGCCATGGCTGTGGCCGGTGCCGTCGTTGAAACGATCACCGCAGAGGGCTTTTTGGACCACGTGGTTGAGATGGGCAATCATCTCAAACAGGGGCTTGAAGGTGTGATCGATCGCCATCCGGATATTCTGGAAGAGTTGCGGGGTGTCGGGCTGCATCTTGGTTTGAAATGCAAGATTGAGAATAAGCAATTGTTCAACGCCTTATTGAAGCAGGGTGTTTTGACGGTGATGGGTGGCGATAATGTTGTCCGTTTATTGCCGCCACTCATTATTGAAGATGCCCAGATTTCAGAGTTGGTGAGCGCGCTTGATGACGTCTGCACGGAGCTTGAAAATGCCTAATCCGAAACATTTCCTGGACCTGAACCTGCTGGAAAAATCCAGTCTTCGGGGGATCATTGACGATGCAATTGCTGTCAAGCAGGCTCGCGTAGGCCAGCCGAACGGCATCGCCGATGCCTCCGCTCCGCTTAGCGGCCACACATTGGCGGCCATTTTCGAATTCCCGTCGACGCGGACCCGCGTGTCCTTTGATATGGCCATGCGTCAGCTCGGTGGGGATACCATCGTGCTCAATAGCCATGATATGCAATTGGGGCGCGGCGAAACCATTGCCGATACCGCCCGTGTTCTGTCGCGCTATGTGGATGCCATCATGCTTCGGACGGATGATCATGAGAAGCTGGAGGAATTGGCGGAAAATGCGACGGTGCCGGTGATAAATGGGCTGACAAGTGATAGCCATCCTTGCCAGCTGATGGCAGATGTCATGACTTTTGAAGAACATCGCGGTCCGATCAGGGACAAGATCGTCACCTGGAGTGGGGACGGCAATAATATGGTCACGTCCTGGATCCATGCGGCGGGTCAGTTTGGCTTTGAGTTGCGCATCGCCTGCCCAGAGGACCTGAGCCCTGACCCCCGCGCCCTCGATTGGGCAAAGCAGATGGGTGCCGCCGTTCATGTCACGCAGGACGCGGCGGAAGCGGCCAATGGTGCGCATTGTATTGTCACGGATGCCTGGGTTTCCATGGGCGACGATGCAGCCAACCGTCATAATCTTCTGGCACCGTTTCAGGTGGATGAGGCGCTTATGGCGCGCGCGGCTAGTGACGCTATCTTTATGCATTGCCTGCCGGCTCACCGCGATGAGGAAGCAACGAAAGCTGTGATGGATGGTCCACAATCCGTGATTTTTGACGAAGCGGAAAATCGTCTTCATGCGCAAAAAGCCATTCTTCGCTGGTGTCTTGGCGGCGCTTAACCTGACTAACTCTGAAAAGGTGAGAGATGGCTGAAACGCCGGAACAGAAAATAATCGTTGATAACGTCATTCAGCCCTTTCAGATGGCGAAGGCCGGTGTGCGCGGGCGGCTTGTCCGCCTTGGCGCCGTCGTTGACGCTATTCTGAGCCGCCATGATTATCCGGACACCGTTGCACGGTTCCTGGCCGAAGGACTTGTTTTGGCGGCGATGCTTGGCGGCGCGCTTAAGTTTGACGGTATTTTTACGGTTCAGACAAAAGGCGAGGGGGCGATCAACGTCATTATGGCGGATATGACGACGCCGGGGAATATGCGCGGCTACGCCGGGTACGATGTCGGAAAACTGGTACTTGCCGAAGAAAGCCCGGAAACTGATGCTATTAAAAAATTCTTTGGGAAAGGCTATATTGCCTTCACCATCGAGGCCGGAGCAGAGAGAAACCGATATCAGGGTATAGTAGAGCTTGAAGGCGATAATCTTGCCACTTGCATGGAAAGCTATTTCGACAAATCGGAGCAGCTTGATACCTTGCTGCGGATCGCCGTCGACAAGATTGACGGAAAATGGCGCGCTGGCGGGCTGATGGTACAGCGCCTTCCCGACGAGAGTACTGCGGAAATCGATCAGGATGAGCAGCAGGAGAACTGGCGCAATGCTCAGGCTCTTGCCTCGACCATCACGCAGCAAGAGCTGACCAGCCCGGTCCTGAAAGCCTCAGAGCTTCTCTATAATCTCTTCCATGAAGAGGGTGTCTGGCTCTATGAGCCCCAGGAATTGATGGATCAATGCAGCTGTAGCAGTGAGCGGGTGTTGACGACATTGCAGACCTTCGGCGCGACCGATCTGGATCATATGGCTGAAGAGGGAATTATTACGGCTGACTGCCAGTTTTGCGGCAGCAAATATCAGGTCGATCTGGCGGAAATTTCCAATGAGATATCTTGAGGCATTTTAGCACAACAGAGGCTTGAATTCGGAGTGCGGACCGTACTAAAGTAGCGCCAGTCAGATATTGAAAAAAGATGAGGATATTATGACAGGTTTGCGTCCCATGGTAAAAATTTTGGCACTGCTGATGACAATTGCTCTGGTGGGCTGTGCCAAGGCGCCCCCCAATCCGACATATCCGGAAATCACGTTTCAACATCTCAATCCGCTGCGCCTGAATGTAAGCGAAATAAAAGTGGTCAATGAGTTTGTCCCACCGCTTAAACTCCCCAATGTGGAGCATGAGTTGCCGGTCAAGATTGACCAGTCTGTTCGTAATTGGGTTCGGGATCGACTGGTTGCCGTTGGTACTGGTGGGTCCGTTGCAACGATCACGATCAAGGACGCCAGCGTTATTGAAAAGCCGCTTTCCAAAACGACTGGCTTGAAAGGCATTGTGACCAAGGATCAGGCCGAACTTTATGAGTTTCATGTTCTGGTGGAAGTCAAGATCACCGAAATTTCGGGTTCGTCCGGCTTTGTAACAGCCGAGGCAACCCGGTCGAAATCTGTGCCCGAAGGGATCACTCTCAATCAACGGGAGAAAACCTATTTCATCCAGGTTCAGGCTTTAATGCAGGCTTTTGATCAAGAAATGGAAAAGAATATTCGGACATTTTTGGGCTCTTACCTGAGATAAGCAAGCGCTAGGGCTTCCCCGGCTTCTTTTTTTGACGGCGCACTCATTTGGTTCCATCGCAACTTGTGACGACGGACACTTGTCTTGTTCGGACATTTGTTCTATTTTCATTAAAATTAGTTCAAACGATTGACCTAAATATGATGAATGACCCTAAGATTTCTGCGGCGGATAGGATGTTGGAGGCGGCAGGTCCGCTTTTTGCGGATCGCCCCTTTGATGCTGTGTCTACACGCGAGATTGCCAAAGCTGCCGATGTAAATCTGTCAGCAATCTCCTACCATTTCGACAACAAGGAAGGCTTATATCGAGCGATCTTTGAAAAAATTGTCGCAGATCTAAAACCCATCCGCGTCAGCTTCGGGCTGTTTCTGCATACGAAAATGGGGGCGGCCGGGGATGATCGCGCGGCGCTTGCACAAATTGTTGTCAAGTTCGTTTCAGATCTTCTGGATAGCGTGATGTCACCGGATAATCCGCGTTGGCGGATGCGTTTGATGACACGGGAAATCCAGCAACCGACAGAGTGTTTTGATATCGTGATGAACGGTCATATCAACGTTATGCATGATTTGATCGGAATTTTGGTGGCCAAATCCTTGGAAGAACCTGAAGGCAGCGATAATGTACGCCTTGTCACGCATTCAATTCTTATCATGGCATTGCAATATGCGCTTAACGAAACATTGGTAAAAGCGCGGCTAGGCTGGACAGACATTGGCCCTGTGGAAATCATTAAAATCAAGAACTCGCTGACGCTCATGATCTTGCGCATTCTTAATCTCGAGGCTCATAGCGACACCGGACTTGAAGGATAAAAAGCGTGAACCGCATTTTTGTAACGTGCTTGAAAATTCTGTTACCGCTGGTGATCCTGGGACTGGGCGCTGGCGGGCTGATGTATTTGGTGATGACCAAACCGGTCGTTGAACCTGAAATAGTTGAGGAACGGGTCTGGATCGTCGCAGCAATGCCGGCGGAGGTGACAGATCAATCGCTTAACCTTGAGCTATTTGGATCACTCGTGGCGGCGCGCGACGTTGAGTTGCGCTCCCTTGTTGGTGGTGAGGTTATTGAAGTTGGCGAGAATTTTCGGGAAGGCTCAATTCTTGAAAAAGGCGCTTTGTTGGTAGCGGTCGATCCGTTTGAGTTTCAGGCACGGCTGGACGAAAATCAGGCGGGCCTGCTGGAGGCAAAATCTCGGCTTAAGGAATTGATTGCGACCGAAAAATCTGAGCAGACGGCTTTAAGTCGAGATCGCGAAGTGCTGGAACGTGAGGTGCGCAATGTGGAACGGTCGGAAAGCCTTTCCAAACGCGGCAATATCTCAACCAAAGCACTCGATGATGCGCGCTCGACCTTGAGCAGGCAGCGACAGACTGTTGAGCTGCGCGAAGCACAACTGGATATTCTAAAAGCAAGGATTGGTCAGCAGAAGGCCGTCATAGAACGGCTGGGCGTTGGCGTCCG
>NVRR01000034.1 GCA_002732675.1 Sneathiella sp.
AAAACCGCCAAAAACCCGGCCATAAGATATTTCACATACATACCGAATCCAGATTGGCTCACTTCAAAATTGGCAAGCGGGCTATAGATAATCGACGCCTTGTTTCCCATGCCGACAAAAAGGATCGTCCAGCACAGTGTAATGCCCAAAAAAAGTGTTCCGACAGCATTAACAAAGCCTTTTGTCTTGGACTTAAAGCCCGCATAGAAGACATCTACCCGCACATGGCCTTCCTCGACGAGGGTATAGGCACTGGCAAACAGGAAAAGCGCGGCATACCAGAACCGTACAAGGTCGCCCATAAAGGCCTGCTCATAGGAAAAGATAAATCGGGTGATCACAATGGTCAGCTCCGCCAAAACAACAAGTAACGCCAACCATTGAAAGCCGAGTGTTTTGGACCGAATGGCGATCAGAATACCCAAAACGATAAGGGGGATATGAACGTAAGGGCCCCGAAAATGCGCCCGCCCAAGATCAGAGGTCAGTTGATCCCCAACGATATAAGGGAGCAATCCCTCCACCCGCAAAAACGAAATGGTCATATCGGCAAGGCCAATCAGGAAAACCGCCCAGAACGCCGCGCGAACCAAAAAAGTATTGAATTTCGTAATGGACGCAGCCTCGTCGCGCAAATGCCGCGCCGATGTTCTGCGTACATATATGACGGCAAAAGCCAATACCGCGACAAAAAGAAAGACCTGTATCCAGGCATTCACTGACGCCGTATCACTGCTAAAGGCCGCCCTGACACCGGGCCAGCCCAGAACAAATGTCAAAAAATTATTGAAAAAATAAACAGGTATAGCGATCAGCATACACCATCCAAAAACCCGTACTGTTAGCTGAAGCTTGCGACCGGATGAATAGACATCTTCTGCCACCGCCATATGAACCTCCCGTAGAGGAAGGGGCGAGATGATAATCCCGCCCCTGCTTCGTTTGACTTATCTTTACTTATTTATTCCCAGAACGCGGTTGCGCTGATTGGAGAATGCCACTTCGGCAATTCTTGTCCAACCACCGATCTCGCGGAGGTTCCTCTGGAAATCATCATTGATTTTCGCAGCAAGCGGGCTGTGATCACGGGTTTCCTCAAAGACCTCAACGGCGGCTTCGGCGAAACTGTCATAGATGTCGTCGTTGAATTCTTTCAGAACGACACCGTTTTCTGTGATCATCTTCTTCAGATATACCCCGTTGAGAGCCATAGCTTCTTCAAACTGGGCGGCATGTTCTTCCATGCAGGCGGCCGTAATAATCGCCTGCTCCCATTTGGTGAGGCTTTCCCACCAGGATTTGTTCATACCGAAAGCAAGCCCCCCACCGGGCTCATGCATACCAGGATAGTAGTAATATTTGGCCGCTTCATAGAATTTCATGAAATAGTCATTATACGGACCCACCCATTCCGTTGCGTCAATGGCACCGGACACGAGGTTTTCATAAATCTGACCACCGGGAAGCGACACCGGCGAGGCACCAAGCTTGGCCATCACGTCACCACCAAGGCCCGGAATACGCATTTTCAGACCCTTCAGGTCGTCAGCGGAATTCACTTCCTTGTTGAACCAGCCGCCCATCTGCGTGCCAGTGGCACCGCAAGGTAACGCTTTCAGACCAAATTCGCCGGATATTTCATCCCACAAAGCCTGGCCGCCTGCGAACTTAATCCAGGCATTCCATTCATATGTTGTCATGCCGAGCGGAACAGATGTGAAGTAGGCAAAACCCGGATGCTTGCCTTTCCAGTAATAATCCGCGGCAACATAGGCCTGCGCGTTGCCGGAGGCGACTTCATCAAATGAGTCAAAGGCACCGACACGTTCGCCTGCTGCGAAATAATGCGTCGTCAACCGACCTTCACTCAATTCCGTGATACGGGCTGCCAAACGCTGAGCACTAATACCCAGGCCCGGGAAATCACGTGGCCATGTGGAGACAATTGTCATCTCCTTGCGTTCTTGCGCAATGGCTGGAGCTGCAAACGGTACCGCTGCAATTCCGGCACCGGCAATTGCAGCGCCTGTCAAAAACTTGCGTCGTTCCATAAAAATATTCCTCCCTAAGAAAACAATGGGCGGGATGAGTTTCCACCCCTATTCATTCATTTTACGTAACAGTAATTCCGCGGATTATTTCAAAGTACTATTCTTCAAGCGTCTTTTTGCCTGATTTTATCATCAGATCGTTATCCGCTAGATCTCCCTGTTGAATTCATTTTGCAGAAACAGAAATCAAATACAAGATAAAATTTTATATTATGAATTTCACATGTTCTTGCCTTATTATAATATTTGAAATTATCAAAATAAATTATATAATTGAAGTATAAGGGATAATATATTTTTTGGCGAATATTAGGTCACTAATAATGACCTATTTTATTTGATATTTTGTCGAATCCCCTAGTCATTGATATCCTGCAAACAAGGCGCACGCGTTCCGACCTTGCACAGTACCGCCGTACAGGTTAAATACAGAAAGCATATGAGAAGCCCCATAGAGCCTCCGGTTTTGATATGAGCGCCAGGGAAAAAATCTATTGACCAATCTAGGCTGTCTTTCCCGCATTATCGACACCTTCAGCAATACTGTTGGACGCTATGTCTCGTGGCTGGCGCTGGCGATGGTTCTTATCCAGTTCGTTATTGTCCTGGGGCGGTATGTTTTCGGCGCCGGTTCAATTGCACTGCAAGAATCAATTATCTACAGCCATGCCCTGCTTTTCCTGCTGGGGTCAGCCTACACCCTGCTGCATGGCGGACATGTTCGGATAGATATTTTCTATGCCAGGGCGAGCGGAAAACTCCAGGCGCTCATTGATCTCCTGGGGTGCGTCTTCCTGCTGATACCGGTTTGCATCGCCATATTCGCGCTAAGTTGGGCTTACGTCTCCGGGTCGTGGCAAATCCTCGAAGGGTCATCGGAAAATACAGGACTTCCGTATATTTATGGCTTGAAGACGATGATCCTGGTCTTTTGCGGGATGATGATCCTGCAAGGCATTTCAAAGATACTGCACTCCATTCTCCGATTGACGGGTAACGAGGTGGCGGATCCACCGACGACTTCGAAGGGTCTATAAAAATGGCCTTGGCAGAATATTTCGCCATTGGCCTGTTTGTGCTGGCGATCGTCAGCCTTCTGGCGGGCTTCCCGGTTGCCTTTACCCTGTCCGGCGTCGCGATATTTATTGCGGGCCTGGCCTGGCTCGCCGGCGCCTTCGACATTACCCTCCTTGGCGCGATCCCCTCCCGTATTTTCGGGAACGCCATGTGGAACGAAATACTGGTTGCGGTTCCTCTCTTTGTTTTCATGGGGTTGATGCTTGAAAAGTCGAAAGTTGCGGAAGCCTTGCTCGAATCCATGGGGATGCTGTTCGGCGAGCTGCGCGGCGGACTGGGGATATCCGTCTTCGCCGTCGGCGCACTCCTCGCCGCCTCCACCGGAATTGTCGGGGCGGCAGTGGTTACCATGGGGCTAATGGCACTACCGACGATGCTAAAACGCGGCTATGATCCGAAGTTCGCGGCCGGGGCCATCGCCGCTTCCGGCACCTTGGGCCAGATCATCCCGCCGTCCATCGTCCTGATCATTCTCGGCGAGCAAATATCCAATGCCTATATTACCTCACAGAGCCTTTTGGGCAACTGGTCACCGGAGCCTGTTTCCGTCGGCGATCTGTTCGCGGGGGCGCTTTTTCCGGGTTTGTTACTTGTCTGCCTTTACATGCTGTATCAGGTTTATCTGGCGATTTTTAAACCGGAAACATCCCCCCCAATCCCCCGAGACGCTGCCAGTAAAAGTAATCGCGGCCTTATCCTCCTTGTTCTCCGGTCATTGCTGCCGCCCGTTACTCTCATCATTGCGGTTTTAGGATCGATCCTGATGGGGATTGCCACACCGACAGAGGCCGCGTCTGTCGGCGGGGTTGGCGCTATCCTGCTGGCCGGGCTCCGACAGTCCGGATCCGGAAATATCTGGATTTATGGTGCCGGGATCAGTATTCCGCTCATTCTGGTTCTGGCCAATATTTTCGATTTGCGGGTGGGCCTTCACGTGACGGCACCGGAGGCAATGCTGGGATTTGGCCTTGTTCTGCCGCTCCTTGGTGTTCTGATCATCGGCGTCGGGATCAGCCTTCTTCAGCTTTTTGGGTCCGGCATTTTGCAGAAAGTCTGCCGCTCAACCATGGAAATGTCGTCCATGGTGTTTGTGATACTAATCGGTGCGACGATCTTCAGTCTGGTCTTTCGCGGGCTCGGCGGCGACGAGATGGTCTATAATCTTCTCTCGGATCTGCCGGGCGGGAAATACGGGGCGTTGCTGGTCGTGATGCTGGTGATGTTTTTTCTTGGGTTTTTCCTCGATTTCGTCGAAATTATCTTTGTCGTCGTGCCGATCGTTGCGCCGGTCATCCTGCTGATGGACGTTAATCCCATATGGTTCGGGGTATTGATCGCCATGAACCTGCAAACATCATTCCTGACCCCGCCGTTCGGCTTCGCGCTTTTTTATCTCCGCGGGGTCGCGCCGCCAGAGATAACCACCGGCATGATATACCGCGGCGTTGTGCCGTTCGTGCTCCTGCAAATCTTCGCGCTGGTCCTGCTCTGCCTCTTTCCGGCCCTCGCCACCTGGCTGCCCAGCGTAATTTTCGGATCCGCGTTCTAGGCAACAAAAAAAGCCGCCAGGAAACCCGGCGGCTTTTCAATGACGTCGAAAACGTCCAGATTAGCGGCGGAATTTTCCCACCAGCTTCCAGGCCAGTGGCAGAACAGCAACCGCCAGCGCTATTTTAAGCACGGCGCCCGGAAGAAACGGTATCATGCCGACTTCCACTGCTTTTTCGAATCCCGTGAATGTCGAGAGCCAGGAGAGGCCGCCCGCGAAAATCAGTGCTGTGCCCAAAGACATGGCAAGTGCTGATTTTACAATAGACTGATCCCAGCCTCGCGCCGTAAGCCAGCCAACCAGCGCCGCCGCCGCGACGAACCCGTAAAGATACCCCGCCGTTGGCCCGGTCAGGGCAAGCAGACTTGCGCCGCCTGCAAAAACCGGCAAACCTATGGCGCCTTCCGCCAGATAGAGCGCCAGTGTCGCGCCCCCCAATCGCCAACCGTACGCGGCGCCAACTAAAACAACGGCAAATGTCTGCAAGGTCATGGGAACGGGCCAAAGCGGCACGGTTATTTGCGCTGATGCCGCAACAAGGAGGCTTCCGGCGAAAGCCAGAACAACCAGCCGAAACAGCCGGGCTGCGGGGGACATCCCCTCGTCAGTCGCCCATATGGCGCCGATGAGAGTGGAAGAAGTCTGCACAGATGACATCATGTTTCCTTTCAAAAAACAACAATTCAGTTTTAAAACCAAACAAACGTTTGTTATAAGAAATGCGAAATGATTTCAACCAGTCAATGATGGAATAAATAAGACTATTTCTGTGATTTTCTTTTCTGGTCGCGAAAATCAAAGATACCCGGCTGTTCCCGAGGGTCTTCACCCACGGGAAAAATCTGTGCTTTCTGGATTTTTTGCGTGCCGGTGGTCGGCAGCCCGTCCAGAAACAACACCCACCCCGGCGGCTTGTAATAGGCCAGTTGATTCTTGGCAAAATCAAATAGTTGCTGAGCGAGTTCCTTACCAGCCTCAAATCCCCCGTTCAGGACGACGCAGGCCATCACCTCTTCTTCGCGGAGGTCGTCCTTGACGGCAATCACAGCCACTTGCGCGACCGCGTCATGACTTTGCATGACAGCCTCGACTTCTGCGGCCGCGATATTCTCGCCGGAACGACGGATAATATTTTTCTTGCGGTCGATAAAATACAACATCCCGCCATCATCCTGACGCACGGTATCGCCGGTATGGAACCAGCCCCCGGCCCAGGCCTCTTCGGTCGCTTCGTCGTTCTTCAGATAACCCGCAAAAAATCCGCGGCGAGGATCATCGCCCCGACAATTGACCAGAAGCTCGCCGTCCGTGCCAACCGGAACGTCATTCCCCTGCTCATCCACGACCCTTGCCTGCATCTCACCATTGGGGAGGCCAAAGGCCCGGGTATGAATTTGGCGGGGCTCAAAATTATTGACGAAAACCCGGCCGGTTTCAGTCATTCCCCATACTTCGATAAGCGGGAAGCCATAGCGTTTTTCAAAGACATCATGCAATTCAGGCTCAACACCTGCACCCAGGCCAAAACGCACGGAATGTGCGCTCTCATACTCATTTCCAGGCTGGTTTAGTAACATCGGCGGCACCACTCCGAGATAATGGATAATCGTCGCCCTGGTCTCCACCAGCTCCTGCCACCAGGTGGAAGGATGGAAGCGATCGGGAATAATCAGGCAGCCGCCCGATAACAGCATACAGACGAAGGAAACCGCGCCAGCATTCATATGAAAGAGCGGCAGCGGATTATAGAGCCTCTCCGCGCCGCGCCGGATCGTCGCCTCGCCGCCAAGCTCCGCATATGTACGGCCGGCAGTCAGGAAATAGTCATTGGTCAGGATGCAGCCCTTTGGCCGCCCGGTGGTCCCGGAAGTATAGAGTAAACTGGCTTCGCTCATCAATCCGGGCGTTGCTGTAAGCGGCGCGGCGCCAGGGTTTGGCAGCGTATCTGGAAAACTCTCAAAGACAACCACGGGCAGCGCTTTCAGCCGCTCAGCCGCCACTGCCCTGATATCTTCCTCACGCTCGGCAATCGTGACGATCAGATCCACCTCAGAATGTTCCATCTGATAGAGCACTTCGCCGTGCAGATAATCTGGATTGATCGGAACCACAGATATCCCCAACGCATTGGCCGCGAGCATATGAAGAATATATTCTGGCCTGTTTTCAAGCAGATAACCAATGCGGTGGCCATGACCATAGCCAGAGCGCTGGTAAATCTCTTTCAGATGTTCCACTTCCGCCATAGCGTCCGAATAGGTGATTTCATATCCATCCGGATGATAGCCTCGCCCCGCATATGACGGCGCACAGAGGAAAGCATTATCCGGGAATTCGGACGCTGTCTTCTGAAACGCCTCATAGACAAGGCTCATGGATAAGTTTCCTTTAGCTGAAACGGTTATTCTTGTTGAAACCGCGTGGGGCAAGGCGGCCCGCGTTGCTGCGCCGGGTGTACCAGCCGGTCAAATCATGTTCTGTCCGGGTACGCTCTCCGGATTTCCAAGTGAGGCCGTCTTCCTTGTTGAACGTCTTTATGTCGGACAGGCCACCGTCTTTGTAGCGCTGTAATGTGACACCCCGGCCGCGCGTCATCTCGCTCAATTCTTCAAGGGCAAAGCAATTCAGTTTACGGTTTTCGCCAATGACAGCGACAGAATCGCCCGCGACTTCCGTACAGAAGGCGGCTTCGTTATCGCCCGAAACATTCAGGACCTGCTTGCCATTGCGGGTCTGGGCAATAACGTCGTTCTCATTGACAATAAAACCACGACCATCACTGGAGGCGATCAGCAGCTTCCGGCCCGGCTTATGAACGAACAGCGCCACGATATCCCGATCATTGCCAAGGTCAATCATCAGGCGGACAGGTTCCCCATGACCACGACCGCGCGGGAGATTGTCGGCGCCAATGGTATAGAACCGACCGTTGGTCGCGAATAGCACCAGTTTGTCGGTGGTTTCCGCCGGGATCCAGAAGCGTTCTTTATCCCCGTCCTTGTATTTTTCGGTCCCACTCTTTTCCGGCTGGCCTTTAATCGCCCGGATCCATCCCTTATCGGAGCAGATGACCGTGATGGATTCTTTTTCAATCATGGCTTCCAGCGGAATGTCGGGAAGCTCAACCGCCTCGCCAATGCGTGTGCGGCGGGCAGATATTTCGGGGTGTTTCAGGAGCAATTTTTTAAGTTCCCTGATCTCATCGGAAATAGCGGTACGGCGCAAATCCTCGCTGCCGAGAAGCTCTTCCAGTCCAACTTGTTCAGCGGTTAGTGCGTCATGTTCACGCCGAAGCTCCATTTCTTCCAGCCGCCGTAAAGACCTCAAACGCATATTGAGGATGGCTTCCGCCTGGTTGTCCGTCAGCGTAAAGGTATCGATGAGGCCTTGCTTGGGGTGATCTTCCTCGCGGATAATCCGGATCACTTCGTCCAAATTCAAGAAGACAATCAAATAGCCATTCAGGACTTCAAGCCGCGTCGCGATCTTGCCGAGACGATATTCCGAGCGACGGACAAGGACAATAAAACGATGATCGAGAAATGCCTGCAAGACGTCCCGAAGGTTCATAACGCCCGGCGTCCGGGTCGCGTCCAGAACGTTCATATTGAGGGAAAAACGGTTTTCGAGATCGGTAAACCGAAATAACCCTTGCATCAACATTCCTGCGTCGACATTTTTACTTTTGGGTTCCAGTACCAGCCGGATATCTTCCGCCGATTCATCACGCACATCCGCAAGAAAAGGCAGCCTTTTCGTTTGAATCAGTTCGGCTATCCGCTCAATCAGTTTGCTTTTCTGCACCTGATAGGGAATCTCAGTAACAACAATCTGATACGTCCCGCGCCCCGTATCTTCTATCTCCCATGTGGCCCGTTGACGGAAGCCGCCGCGGCCCGTCTGATAGGCCTCACGAATATTCTCCGGCTTCTCCACCAGCTCGCCGCCTGTTGGAAAGTCGGGGCCCGGAATAAATTCGATAAGCTTGTCGATACCAGCGTTGGGGAATTTGATCAGATGCAGCAACGCGTTGGTGATCTCAACCGCATTATGGGGCGGAATAGAGGTTGCCATCCCCACGGCAATCCCCGCCGATCCATTGGCCAGCAAGTTCGGAAAGGCCGATGGCAGGACAACCGGCTCGTGTTCTTCGCCGTCGTAAGTGGGGCGAAAATCGACGGTATCCTGATCAATGTCACGCAGCAGCAACTCGGCGACAATTGTCAGGCGGGCCTCTGTATATCGCATGGCCGCTGCGTTATCGCCGTCAATATTACCGAAATTCCCCTGTCCCTCCACCAGCGTATAACGCTGGGCAAATTCCTGGGCGAGACGAACCAAGGCGTCATAAACGGATTGGTCGCCATGAGGGTGATATTTACCGATGACATCACCAACAACACGCGCGCATTTTTTAAAGCCGGAATTGGGGTCCAGTTTCAACTGCCGCATGGCAAATAGCAGTCGCCGATGCACAGGCTTCAGCCCATCGCGGACGTCTGGCAGGGAACGGGACATGATGGTCGACATCGCATAGGCAAGATACCGCTCGCTTATGGCGTCCTTCAGCGAGGTAGGAACGATCTCGCCGGGTTTTACAGGGGCATGGTCAGTCATGGGGGTCTATATACCATCAGATTTACGAATGAGGAGCGAAAAATGCACTGCCCGTCATTTCAGGCCAGTTCGTCCTGTTTTTAGGGTCCTGACCCTACCTCACATTGGCCGTCATCGGAGCCCCATAACGCCGCCGAAGCCCGGCCACAAATCTCTCCCGGGCAGAAAGATGAACATCCGGCCTATGCTCACTCACGGCCCGCTGAAGGAAGTAGCCAGTCAACGCCAACCCGTCCAGGATATCCTGATGCGAGGCGCTATTGGTACCCGCCTCTCCTGCCCCCATGGTCAATAAAAACGGCGGCAGCGCCAGTAACTTGTCGTGATAGGGCGCTCCGGCGTCCTGACAAACGGCTCTTGCCGATTTCGGCGACACATACACCAGATTTTCTAATGCCCCGGTCGCGGCGCAACTGGAAAGGTCCAGTCCATACCCGATTTCGGCCAGCAGGCCCAACTCCCACCGCACAAGCAGCAGCGGCCAATGCTCAAGCCCGTTACCCAATGAGTTTAGCAGCAGTCCCGTTGCCTCATATAGTTTGGGGTGGGGCTCCCGTTCCGGCAGGGCGACGTCCAGCGCAGACAGCGCCGAACTACTCGCCAGCAACGCCAGGGGCGCATCGAAAAGGTCGGCCATATGGGATTTTCGCGGCTCCACAGTGAAATTGCCGAGCTGTTCAGCCAGGCGGCTTCGCCAGAATAAATCTACCTCGTTCCCCGCCTGTAAGATCCCCCTCATCCGCCGCCCGGCGCCGCCGCGCACCAGCCCCGCGCAGCGTCCATGCGTTTGCGTAAAAGCATGAAGGATAACACTGCTTTCGCCATGTTTACGGCAGCTGAGAATTATGCCCACGTCATTCCAGTTCATTCGCGGATGTTAGCAGAAACAGCGTTGGCTCCGAAGACAAATCAACATTCATTTCCTCACAATAGGCCTCTAAAAACCGTCAGTGGTTCAAGGAACAGAGGAAGGAAAAATGCCGTTGGAAACCCATATTGCCCTGATCAGTACAATACATGACAGAGATCTTACCCACTATGAGCTGGAAACCGACGGGCTTGAATGGCATACACCGCCGCCCGAGCAGCTAACGCCGTTCAAGTACCATCGATGTCGCTGTTCCGGCCCCACATCGGGGTATCAGATTGCTTTGAAATATGATGGGCTGATTTGCCGGATTGATGTCACGGCCTGGGGCATTTCTTATCGCAAATCGACGCCAACTAAATACAATATGGAAGTCATCCAAATTAGTAAATCTTCGCCCTATCGCCTTGAAATCGTTTTTATCTGAGCGAGTTGTGACATCTTGTCGCTATTTATATTGCGTTGCACAATATTCGTTGATTCAGATCAATGTCCCGCCTAAATAGGCTGCTAGCTTCATGCCATCAATGACGGCTATTTTTCAGCCTGCAGGAACTGAGTGATTATGACCATTTTTAAAAATAAATTAAATTCCAAAACTGCCGCCACAGGACAATTACGGGAAGCCGCCTATATACTGGCGTTTCCGGTTTTCATGCTGATCTGGGCGCTAAATTCCTATTTGTAGGAATGCCCGGCGGGCCTCACCGTCGTGTACTAAGAAATCCTGACAAGCAGTTCCTTTCAGACCTGTTACCAAGACGGAGACGCAGCGGTAAAATATCGCTGCATCTTTCTCTCTCAGACGTCTAGTTTTGGCTTTAGAATCTCCGTCACAACGCCCGGATTTGCTTTACCTTGCGTGGCTTTCATCACCTGCCCCATGAAGAAGCCAAAGAGCTTATCCTTACCGCCCCGGTATTCTTCGACTTTATCCGGATTTGCGGCAATGACCGCATCAATAGCGGCTTCGATAGCGCCGGTATCGGACACCTGTTTAAGGCCTTTTTCTTCGACAATATCGGCGGCGGCCCCGCCGCTATCAAACATTTCTTCGAAGACTTCCTTGGCGATGCGATTGGAAATCGTGCCATCCGTGATCAAATCAATCAACTCACCCAGAGCATTAGCGGAAACCGGGCTGTCGGCCAGATTTTTGCCGGTCCGGTTCAGGTTGCCGAACAGCTCACCAATGACCCAATTGGCGGCAAGTTTGGCATCGCGCCCGGTGGCCACGGCTTCAAAATAATCCGCAACTTCCCTCTCGGTTACCAGCACGCCGGCGTCATAGTCGGAAAGCCCCAGTTCATTCACGAAGCGTGCCTTTTTGTCGTCCGGTAATTCCGGCAGGGTCGCCCGTATATTCTCGATAAATTCATCGTCGAACTGTAAGGGCAACAAATCCGGATCGGGGAAATACCGATAGTCATGGGCTTCCTCTTTGGAGCGCATGGACCGTGTCTCGCCTTTCACCGGATCATAAAGCCGGGTTTCCTGAGCCACTGTGCCGCCCGCTTCGATAATATCCACCTGCCGATTGGCTTCATAAATAATCGCCTGCTGAATAAACCGCAAGGAGTTGATGTTTTTCATCTCGCAGCGGGTGCCGAGTTCATCACCCGGTTTACGCACCGATACATTGACGTCGGCCCGCATGGAGCCTTCTTCCATATTACCATCGCAAGTGCCGAGATAACGGACAATGCTGCGGATTTTTTTCACATAGGCCGCCGCCTCTTCCGGGGAGCGCATATCTGGCTCCGAAACAATCTCCATCAGCGCCACGCCGGAGCGGTTCAGATCGACGAAAGTCTTACTTGGATGCTGGTCATGCTGGCTTTTGCCCGCGTCCTGCTCCAGATGCAGGCGGGTGATGCCAATTTCGCAGCTCTCCCCGCCTTTCAGATCAATGGTGATTTTACCCTCGCCAACAATTGGCTGGAGAAACTGGCTGATCTGATACCCTTGCGGTAAGTCGGCATAGAAATAATTCTTGCGATCAAAGACCGAGAATTTATTGATCTGGGCATTAAGCCCGAGCCCTGTGCGAACGGCCTGCTCTACCGCCATTTCATTGATCACCGGCAGCATCCCCGGCATGGCCGCATCGACGAAGGAGACCTGACTATTGGGCACGGCCCCGAATTCTGCGGACGCGCCAGAGAAAAGCTTTGCTTTCGATGTTACCTGCGCATGGATTTCAAGGCCGATAACGACCTCCCAATCTCCTGTGGCGCCTTGTACGATCATTCCCATTTTTACCCCCTCCACCAGTCATTTGGTGTGGCTGTAAAAGCCGCGGCATTTTCCAGGACCCCGGCGGCCCTGAATACGGTTTCCTCATCAAACGGTTTGCCCAGAAGCTGCAACCCAAGTGGCAGCCCATCGGACGATAATCCCGCTGGAACCGAAATCCCCGGCAATCCGGCAAGGCTCGCAGGGCCTGTAAACACATCGTTCAGATACATTGCCAGCGGATCATCCCCCTTTTCGCCAAACCCGAACGCCGGAGACGGCGCCGTCGGTGTCAGGATCACATCCACTTTCTGATAAGCCTGCTTGAAGTCATCGGCAATTCGCGACCGCACTTTCTGTGCTTTCAGATAATAAGCGTCATAATACCCGGCGGAGAGCGCATAGGTGCCAATCAGAAGGCGGCGCTGAACTTCCGCGCCAAAACCTTCCGCCCGGGTGCGGGCATACATATCATCAAGATCATCGCCTTCCACACGGAGACCAAAGCGCACGCCGTCATAACGGGCAAGGTTGCTGGAGGCCTCGGCCGGTGCAATGATATAGTAGGCCGGCAAAGCATATTTCGTATGCGGCAAGCTGATGTCGATGATTTCCGCCCCGGCGGCTTTCATCCAGTCGATTCCCTGATCCCAGAGCGCCTGAACTTCCGGGCTCATGCCATCCAGCCGGTATTCCGCCGGGATCCCGACTTTGAGCCCGCGAATATCGCCGCTCAGCGCGGCTTCAAAATCCGGCACCGGCATATCGACACTGGTGCTGTCTTTCGGGTCGAACCCGGCCATAGCTTCCAGCATAATCGCCGCATCGCGAACGGTTCGCGTCATCGGACCGGCCTGATCGAGGCTGGAGGCAAAGGCAACCACGCCCCACCGTGAACAGCGACCATAGGTTGGCTTCATCCCAACAATGCCCGTAAAGGACGCGGGCTGGCGGATAGAACCGCCAGTATCTGTGCCGATGGCGGCCATGGCCGAGAAGGACGCCACGGCGCTTGCGGACCCGCCTGAGGACCCACCGGGCACCAGCGGACTATCACTTCCCTCGCGGCGCCAGGGATTGATCACTTCGCCGTAATAGCTGGTCTCGTTAGAGGAACCCATGGCAAATTCGTCAAGATTGGTCTTACCCAGCATGACGGCACCAGACGCCCAGAGATTGGAAGAAACGGTCGATTCGTATTTGGGCACGAACCCATCGAGAATATGCGACGCCGCTGTTGTCAGAACATCTTTGGTACAGAACAAGTCCTTGATCGCCAAAGGAATGCCATCAATCTTTCTGGTCTCGCCTTTGGCGCGGCGCGAATCCGAGGCGGTCGCTGCCTCGACGGCGATCTCTGGTGTTTTGGTGATAAAGGCATTGAGAACATTTGCAGCTTCCATTGCCGTGATATGGGCCGCGGTTAATTCGCGCGCGGAAAAATCACCGGCGGCCATGCCATCCAGCGCCGCCGAGATGGTCAGCTTCGTTAAATCGGTCATTATTCGATCACCTTCGGTACGGCGAAAAACCCATCTTCCCGGCCCGGCGCATTGGCGATAACGTCGTCGGCATATCCGCCGTCCGTGATCTCATCTTTACGCCAGCGCAGCTGCATGTCGGCAACCGAGGTCATCGGCTCGACATTATCCGTGTCGACTTCGCCCAGCTGTTCAACCCAGCCCAAGATATTATTCAATTCGGCTGCCAGGTGATCGAGGTCTTTTTCCTCCACCTTTATGCGGGCCAGATTGGCTACTTTTGCCACAGTGGCTTTATCAAGCGACATCTGTCACCCTTTGCTATACAAGACGCTATCCGGAAGGTCGGCACGGAACCTTTATTCAACTTAAAATCAGGCGCCAAACCGACATTGGCCGCAAACTAGCGCAAGCAATGCTCCTCGGCAACCCCACCCATTTGAAACATTTAGTGCCCATGGGCAAGAAACTCCTTGGCTTCGATCCGGGAACCAAGACAATTGGTCTGGCTGTCTCCGACAAGGCCTTAAAAGTAGGGACGCCGCTTGTCACAATCAAGCGGGCAAAATTCAAGCAGGACACCGTTGAGATCGCAAAGATTATTGAGACCCATGAAATTGGCGGGTTCCTTATCGGCCTTCCCCTCAACATGGATGGCAGTGAAGGCCCAAGATGCCAGTCGATTCGCCAGTTTCAGAAAAATCTGGAAGGCTATTTCGACCTTCCCATGTGTTTCTGGGATGAGCGTTTATCGACAATAGCCGTGACCCGCACCCTGCTTGAAGCGGATACGTCGCGGGCAAAACGGGCGAAGGTCATCGATAAAATGGCCGCCGCATATATCCTTCAAGGTGCCCTTGATGCCATGAATTAAATTTTGCATACAAGCTTGCCCACATCCAATCCGACCGCTATACAGTTTTCTTTTAATGACCAATATAGATCCAACACGATTTGCCCATCGGCATCTTCTCGATATCGCGAGCCTAGACGCGAACGATATTAATCAAGTGCTCGATCTGGCAGAATCCTACGCCAGCCTGTCACGAACAGCCGATAAAAAACAGTCGCTGTTGCAAGGCAAAACCCAGATCAATCTCTTCTATGAAAACTCGACGCGGACCCGAACCTCGTTTGAGCTGGCGGGAAAACGCCTTGGCGCCGACGTCATTAATATGTCCGTCGGCTCCAGCTCCGTCAAAAAGGGGGAGACCCTGATCGATACGGCGATGACGTTGAATGCCATGCATCCCGATGTTCTTGTCATCCGGCACTCCGACAGTGGCGCCCCTCTCCTTCTCAGTCAGAAAGTCGACTGTGCCGTCATCAACGGCGGGGATGGCAGCCATGAACATCCGACGCAAGCGTTGCTGGATGCCCTCACCATTCGTCGCCGCAAAGGTCGTCTGGAAGGTCTGATTGTTGCCATTTGCGGCGATATTCAGCATAGCCGCGTCGCCCGCTCCAATATCGCTCTGCTCAACATCATGGGCGCGCGCGTCCGGGTTGTCGGGCCGACGACGTTGGTGCCGTCAACGGCCGCGAAGATGGGCGCCGAGGTATAGCATTCCATGGCGGAAGGCCTCGCCGATGCCGATATCGTCATGATGCTGAGACTGCAGACGGAGCGGATGCAAGGCTCTTTTGTGCCATCTATCCGCGAGTATTTCCATTTCTTCGGCCTTGATAAAGCCAAACTCAAACATGCCAAGCCGGACGCCCTGATCATGCATCCCGGCCCGATGAACCGGGGCGTCGAAATTGATTCGGAAATTGCCGACGATCTCAATATCAGCGCTATTTCCGAGCAAGTAGAGATGGGCGTCGCCGTGCGTATGGCCTGTCTCGACCTGCTGACGCGGGGAGGAAATTAGATGAGCTCTCCTGTTCATGCACTAGTAAATGCCCGCCTGCTTGATCCCGCGACCGATACGGACACAAGGGGCGGACTACTCATCAAGGATACTAAAATTCTTGATTGGGGCTCTCATATTGCGCCGGATAACCTGCCGGATGGCGCCTTGGTCGAGGATTGCGAGGGCCACTGCCTGGCCCCCGGTTTGATAGATGCCCATGCGTATCTGTGTGAGCCGGGCAAAGAACATCGTGAAACCATGGCCACTGCGGGAGATGCCGCTGCTGCCGGCGGCGTCACGACAATCAACGCCTTTCCGGCAACGGAGCCGGTGATTGATGACCCGGCCCTGGTTGAGATGATTACCCGGCGGGCAAAAAAGACCTGCGCCGTCAATGTCTGCGTGACCGGCGCCTTGACAAAGGGGCTGCAGGGTACGGAAATGGCAGAAATCGGATTGCTTGCCGAAGCCGGTGTGGTCGCGGTCAGCGATGGCCAGTTCGCCATTGGTAATATCAACCTGATGCGCCGCGCCCTTTCCTACGCCAGCATGTTTAACCTGCCCATCATCGTCCATGCGGAAGAGCCGGTATTGGCCGCAGGGGGTGTGATGACGGCAGGCCGAACCGCGACATTCATGGGCCTTAAATCCATTCCGTCCTGCGCTGAGGCCATACTGGTGGAGCGCGACATTCGTCTTGTCCAGATGACCGGTGCGCGCTGGCATGCGGCGCATCTCAGCACCCGCGATGCGCTTGATACCATTCGGCGCGCAAAGAATGATGGCTTGCCCGTAACAGCTGGCACCGCGCCGCATTATCATGCGCTGAATGATCTGGAAGTTGGCGAATACCGGACTTTTGCCCGCGTTTCACCGCCACTTCGTGAGGAAGAAGAGCGGCTGGGCGTGATCGAGGCGCTGAAAGACGGAACCATCGATATTATCTCGTCGCAGCATCTACCGCAAAGCGCCGACAGCAAGCGTGTCCCGTTTGCGCAGGCCAAACCCGGTGTCATCGGGCTTGAAACCATGTTACCGGTCAGTCTGCGACTTTATCATAACAAAGACATAAGCCTGCTGTCGCTTCTTCGGACCATGACTGTCGCTCCGGCCGATCTTCTCGGGCTTGACGCGGGTCGGCTGAAAAACGGCGCACCTGCTGATATTATCCTGTTTGATACCGAGAAACCCTGGCAGGTCGATGGTAGTCTGTTGAAATCGAAGTCGAAAAATACGGCCTTCGATGGCCATTTGCTGCAGGGACGTGTCCTCAAGACATTTGTCTCCGGCAAGACCGTCTTCGAACTATAGGACGCAAAACACATGCCCGATCCCCTTGGAGATTTCAGCTACACCTGGCCCTTCTTTGCAGCGGCCGTGATCGGCTATCTGATCGGTTCCATTCCCTTTGGATTGGTGCTCACAAAACTTGCCGGGCTTGGAGATGTTCGTAATATCGGCTCAGGTAATATCGGTGCAACGAATGTTCTTCGGACCGGAAATAAGGGATTGGCGCTGGCGACCTTGCTGCTGGATGGCGGCAAGGGGGCCGTCGTCGTCATTCTCGCCAATATATTCCTGACACAGGATTATGCCGTACTAGCGGGCGGCGCGGCGTTCCTCGGCCATGTTTTTCCCGTGTGGCTTAAGTTCAAAGGCGGCAAAGGGGTTGCG
>NVRR01000035.1 GCA_002732675.1 Sneathiella sp.
GATATTATACAGATGCAGGAAGGCTTCCTCATCAAAATCCGTCTCCATGTCCTCACAAATCAGCGGATTGGCGGCAAGATCAGCGAGATCGTTGATATCCAAAGTGCCGAGCGTATTCGGATTAATAATGGTGGCTTCGGCCCGGGCTTGCCAGACGCGAGTCAGGTGGGTTTTTCCGCATCCTGCCGGGCCGACAATTGCCAGAAATCCGCCCGGCCAGTCCGGCCATTGGTCAATCCAGGCGACCGCCTCCTCGTTCGGGGCCGCGACGAGGAAATCGTTCCGCCCTGATGCCGCGCGATAGGTCAGATCAAGCGGTATTTGAACGGCTTTCATGAGATATCGGGGTCCTTATCCGACGGCAAGGTATCGTAAAACGGACTTTCGAGGTACTGACGAATGGCAAACCGGCTGAGCACGCCAACGACGGCGGCCATGGGAACCGCGATCAACACGCCGACGAAACCAAATAAACTACCGCCCGCCAGAAGCCCGAACATCACCCAGACCGGATGCAATCCGACTTTCTCACCGACCAGATTTGGCGTCAGCACATAGCCTTCCAGAATTTGGCCAACCACAAATATCCCGCCGACGATCCCGATCATCACCGGATCGGGCCAGAACTGGAAAAGCGCCACCCCGACGGAGGCAATGAAGCCGATAATAGCCCCAACAAAGGGAATGAAAGAGATAAGACCGGTAACAATTCCGATCACCAGCCCGAATTCCAGCCCTGTTGCCAACAGGGCGATGCCGTAATAGGTGGCCAGAATAAAACAGGCGGTCGCCTGCCCGCGCACAAAGCCCGCAAGCACGTTATCAATTTCTTTGACCAGGGTTCTGATTTGGTCCGCATTTTTGCGCGGAAGCCAGCCGTTTACACGTTCGACGATACGATCCCAGTCGCGTAAAAGATAGAAGGCGACAACGGGCGTGATCACAAGCAAGGTGATGATATTCACAATTGCAATCCCGCCGCCGATGATATTTTTCGACAAAGCCCCAAGGCTTTTGACCGCCTCCCCCGCATATTCGCTGATGGCCTTCTTGAATTCATCGCTTTGCTGCACCGCCGACACATCGACGAAACGATCAATCAGCGGCATGAAGAAATCGTGCAAGCTAATGAGATATCCCGGCAAGCGTTTGACAAGACCAATAATCTGCTCCAGCAGGACGGGCACCAGCAGAATGGTCAGCAGGATGACGAAAAAGACAAACAGACCGATGATCAGGCTCGTGGCGGCCGATCGGTTAAAACCGATTACCTCCAGCCGGTCCGCAACCGGGTCGAGAAAATAGGCAACCGCCATGCCGAGGATAAAGGGCAGCAGGATATTGCTTAGCAGAACGAGCAAAACAACAAATATACCAATGAATATAGCCCAAAACTTCATATGCTTCATTAAAGTCATTTACGCTGTCCTCAGTATATTTTGTCTACGGAATAGGATATCATATGGCCGCTGACCGGCGTTTAACTGTTTTGCCGCGACCATTGTAATATATAGCTGAGCCCTGACAACACTGTTGTCAGAGCCACCGCATATATGACGCCTGTGATAAGCGGCTCATACCCGATATCCAGTCCACGGTACCCCAAAACAAGGGCTGCGAGGCTTATTTGGAGGAAGGTGTTGAGCTTGCTCACTTTGGTCGGCGCGATATTCACACTCAGCTCCATCAAGAATGTCAGCAGAATGCCGCCGATAATCAGGAAATCCCGGCTGACCACCAGGATGACCAGCCAGCTGGGCAAGTCCGCCTGAACGCCAAGCGTCACATAAATGGAGACCAGCAGAATTTTATCGGCCAGCGGGTCGAGATAGGTGCCAAGCGGGGTCACGAGATCAAACTGTTTGGCAATAAGGCCATCGAGGGCATCGGACAAACCAGCGATAACAAAGACGACAAAGGCTGCAAACATCTGCTCGCCTAAAATCAGCCAGACAATCACCGGCACCAGAAACATGCGCAGCAATGTAATGCTATTGGGGATATTCAACACGAGGGTTAGAGCCCGCTAGTTTCGGACAACTGGATTAAGTGTCCAATATCCATCATTGTCAACGAGTTGCAGGCTTCTCTGGGCCAGCGACGTGGTCAACTGGCCAATATCGCCAAGGAAGGTGATATGCCAGAAGGCTTCCGTCACCGACAAGTCCTTGACCCGGATGGCACTGACGGCGGGCAGGGATTTAACCTTTTCCTGAATGGTCAGCCATTCTTTCAATCCGGATAGCTTCGTTGACACGGCAACCGTATTTTCGACGCTGAAATCGATAATATTGGCCTGCTTCCATTCTTCCTGCAATTTACCGACAAGATCAAAAATGGCGCTTTGCATGAGGAGATCAGGATCATCACTGCCTTTATAGGTCTCAATCACGGTCGTCGATAATTGACCGCTGCGTTGCCGAGAGATATCCAGAAATAATGTACCCTTCGCGTCGGTCCTGAAGCTTGCCTGATACATCACGGCCCCGGCGGTCCCGTAGATATCCTGAATAGCTGTGATAGACGTGTCGACCATGGCAATCGCCTCGTCGGCAGTGATGGCCTTGATATCCGTAAAGTCACCCGCGGGCAGGATGATTGGCTGCAACAAGCGCTGCGCCCATTTATCTTTCAGCGCCAAAGGCTCGGTCGGGCGGATGCCAAAGTCAATCACGTCAACCCAGCCCGCGCGCCAGGGGTTCGGCTCCTCCCACAGGAACGACCGGTTGCCTTCCCTGAATACCGGTAAAATCAATATTGGCCGCCCAACGGCTTCGGAAAACGGCAACCCGTGGGTGCGCAGGAAGGACCGCACGTCGGCGCGCTTGAACTCAAATGTCAGATCGGCCAGATATCGCTGTGCCGATGTCCGCTCATTCGCCACCTGATAGGAAGCGATCATCGCCGTCAGCGTCTCGTCATCAACTGTCGGTAATTGCAGCTGATGGTCAACCGGGACCAACCGCCGCAACAATGTATCGAAAGCCCGGCGCTGCCCGGTCTGGACCGCAAGGGATTGGGCTTGTGGCACCGTTGCCGCCATTTCATCGACGGAGATGTCATGGATCGTATAGGGGTCGATTTCTGCGGCAGCAGCTCCACCCACCATAAAAAATGACACGACCAGAACCGACAAGGCCCGAATAACCGGCAGGATCGACATTTGTTTAGTATCCGTCATTGCAAACCACTGGAAAAAAAGTATGTTGACGCAATCATAATCTATTGTCCCGGTGAAGGATATCTTATGAAGGCCGATGGCTCCAAAAAAAGTTACAGTTACAAGGATGCGGGTGTTGATATCGTCGCCGGTAATTCGCTTGTCGATGCCATAAAACCACTGGCGGCGTCAACCAAGCGCCCTGGCGCGAACGCCGACCTTGGTGGTTTTGGCGCGATCTTTGATCCCAAGGCAGCCGGGTTTAAAGACCCGCTCCTCGTTTCCGCCACCGATGGTGTGGGCACCAAGCTAAAAGTCGCCATCGACATGAACAAACATGACACGGTCGGCATCGATCTGGTCGCCATGTGCGTTAATGACCTGGTTGTACAAGGCGCGGAACCACTGTTCTTCCTTGATTATTTCGCTACCAGCGGTCTTGATGTCGCCGCCACCACAGATATTATCTCCGGCATCGCCGAAGGCTGCAGACAGGCGGGATGTGCGCTGATCGGCGGCGAGACTGCTGAAATGCCGGGCATGTATGCCAAGGGCGATTATGATATGGCCGGCTTTACCGTTGGCGCGGTGGAGCGGGACCAACTGCTGAAAGCCGATAGTCTGAATGCCGGAGATGTGCTACTCGGCATTGCGTCTTCGGGCTTACATTCAAACGGGTTTTCGCTTATTCGCAAGCTGGTTGCAGATTTCAATCTCGATTACGCAGCCCCCGCCCCGTTTGATTCGCAAACCTCCCTTGGCGAAGCACTGATTGCCCCAACCCGGATTTATGTGAAAAGCTGCCTTAAAGCCATTCGCGCCGGACATATCAAGGCGCTCTCCCATATCACTGGCGGTGGTTTGTTTGAAAATATTCCGCGTATTCTGCCCGGCAATCTTGTCGCCGAGCTAGATGCGCGCAGTTGGCCGCTTCCACCGCTCTTTCGGTGGCTGGCGGAGATCGGCAACATTGCGCCGCGTGAGCTTGCCACGACCTTTAACTGCGGCCTCGGGATGGTCGTCGCGGTCAATCCGGAGAATGCAGCAGCGGCAAAAGCCATGTTGGAGGATGCGGGCGAAACCGTCTTTACGGTTGGCGTCCTGGCGGCACGGACCGGCGATGCAGAGCAGGTTCATATCGAGGGACTTGAGACGTGGCAAAGCTAAAAGTCGCCGTATTGATTTCATCTCGGGGATCCAATATGCAGTCCCTGGTGCGGGCCTGTGCGGCGCCGAGCTTTCCCGCCGAAATCATCTCGGTCCTGTCTAACAATCCAGAAGCGGCTGGCCTTAAATTCGCGGCCACAAACAGTATTCCAACCCAGGTCATTGATCATCGGGACTATGACAGCCGCGAAGAATTTGACACACAAATTACAGCTTACCTCGAAAAAATCGATGCGGATCTCATTTGTCTTGCGGGCTTTATGCGTTTGCTCAGTGCCAATTTTGTTAATCGTTGGCGTGACCGTATTCTGAATATTCATCCCTCCCTGTTACCGGCGTTCAAGGGATTGCATGTGCATGAGCGGGCAATCGAATCAGGCGCACGTTTTACCGGCTGTACCGTTCATTTTGTCCGCCCGGAAATGGATGAAGGACCGATTATTGTCCAGGCTGCCGTGCCCATTCACAGCGATGACACCGCCGAGGTTCTTGCCGCACGCATTCTCGAGCAGGAACATCGGATTTACCCGCTGGCCCTAGAGCTGGTGGCTGACAATCGCGTAAGAATATTCGGCGCGGTCGCGAAGATTTCGAATGCCGTACCGCAACAAAGATCCCTTATCAATCCAACATCTGAATAATATTGCGCTGCCACCTCTTTTCCGGATGGTCCATAATGTATTATGCTCGGTTTTTAGGATTTATTCCCTTTTGCCTTCTGGTCCTGCTGGCCGGATGTGAAAAACAGGATGCCATCATGAATATTGGTGCGATTTACAACCTGACCGGAGAACAGCAAAATCTTGATATTCCGTCCTCGCAAGGGGCCGAATTGGCGGTGGCGGAACTCAACCAAAACGGCGGCATTCTCGGAAGGCAAGTATCTCTGGTTCTGGTAGACGGCGAAACCAACACGACAATCATTGCGCAAAAGGCCCAGCAGCTTATTGACGAGACATCCGATATGCCGGTGATCATTGGCATGTCAGACACCGATGTCGTTCTAGCCGCGGCGAAGGTCGCGGCCAAAAACCAACGCCTGTTCATTACCTCGGGCGCGACCTCGCCGTTGTTGCCGGCCGATGTCCCGGGCTATCTTTTCCTCGCCTGCTACGGTGATAACGTGCAGGCAGCAGCGGCCGCTGACTGGGCCTATTCGGACTTGAAAGCGCGCAGCGTTGTTGTTCTGTATAAAGAAGACATGTCCTACACAGCGCTGTTGCGGGCATATTTTGAGGACGCCTTCCGGGGTCATGGCGGTGATATCATTGTTAGCCGGGGCTATAAAACAGGGACATTCGCGGGCGCCATCACCGATTTACCGGACGCCGATCTCGTTTATCTTGCGGCGTCACCGGATGAAGTAATTGCAGACATTTCCGCCCTTAGGGCCACAGGGTATGCAGGCCCGATTGCCAGCGGGGATGGTTTTGATATCGGAGAGGCCTGGTCACAGTTGCCGGCCGAGAACAAAGCTTATTTCACCACCCATGCCGATGTCGGTCTCAATAATACTGATCCGAAGGTGATGGCATTTCGGAAAGCCTATGCAGCAAAATTTCCAGGTCACGAACCGGATGCCTTCACCGCACTTGGCTACGATACTGTCATGCTAATTGCTGCGGCGGCCGAAAAAGCGGGATCGCTGAAGGTTGATGCGATCCGGAGCGCCCTTTCAGATTTGCAGAATTTTGGCGGACTTACAGGCAGCATCAGTTATGAAGACGGCAGCCATATTCCGATAAAGTCTGTGGCTTTGTTCAAGGCGACTAACGGGACAGAGGTATTTGTTCGCGAAATATTACCAACCGAAATCCCCGGACCTTAAAAGAGTGCCCTACAGGACAATTTTGTTTTACACTGACAAAACAGATAATGGAGTGAGATAAATAACCCAGCAGGACAGGCGCAATATCGACACCTTTAAATTGGCTGTTCATCGGACAGAGCTCGCCAACCGGCGGACCCTTATGGCTTACGTCAAAACATCCTTCGCCTTCGCCGGCACGGGCATTGCGCTTTTAAAACTGATTGATGATGGGTTTTTGGAAATCGTGGGCTGGATATTGGTTCCCCTGTCACTGTTTGTTCTGGTAATCGGTGCTGTCGATTACCACCGCGTCCGAAAATCCATTGATGAGGAAAAGCATGACGGCGGCTTGTAACCATTGACGTAAGGCATAAAAAACCGGGCAGCTTTAACACTGCCCGGTTTTTTAGATTTCGGCTCGACTTAACGAGAGTAGAATTCGACGATCAGATTTGGTTCCATCACCACAGGGTAAGGAACGTCTGAGAGTGTCGGGATATTGGTGAACGTGCCCTTCAACGCCTTTTGATCAACATCCAAATATTCCGGAACTTCCCGCTCCGGGCTGTCGATAGCCTCTAAAACGAGGCCCATCTGCTTGGATTTCTGACGCACTTCAAGAACATCGCCAACTTTCACCTGGTATGAGGCTATATTGACTTTCTTGCCGTTGACAGTGACATGGCCGTGGTTGACGAACTGGCGCGCTGCAAAAACAGTCGGCACGAATTTCATCCGGTAAACAACCGCGTCAAGGCGCCGCTCCAGCAGGCCGATGAGGTTTTCGGATGTATCGCCTTTCAGGCGCACAGCTTCGGCATACAAACGACGGAAGCTTTTTTCCGTAATATTGCCGTAGTAGCCTTTCAGCTTCTGCTTGGCGCGCAAATGAATACCAAAGTCGGAGATTTTACCACGGCGACCCTGGCCATGCTGGCCCGGTCCATATTCCCGGCGATTGACGGGGCTTTTCGGACGACCCCAAAGGTTTTCACCCATACGGCGGTCAATTTTATATTTCGCTTGAATGCGTTTGCTCATAACTAGTTCCAGTTTTCAAAATGTCGGAAAAAGGCATGCCGACGAGGCTTGCACAAGTCGCGCACTATACTGATGTAACAAGGCTTGTCAATGCCTAGGCTCCGGGTTTACGGCGCTCCAACCCGTCAATAAAGGCAATGATTTCAGCGGAGACTATTTCCGGCGCTTCGTGGGTCACCCAATGGGTGACATCGGGCAGCCGGATCACCTTCAAATCAGCAACGAAATCATCCAGACCATCGAGATTTTCCGCGATCAGCGCATGGTCCTTCTCCCCCCAAATCACCAATGTCGGGACTGAGACTTTGAAATCAGCGGGATCGAGCCCGAATCCCCGCCCCATTTCGTCCGGCTTGGCGGGCGTGAGCGTTGAGGCCCGATAATAGTTGAGCATGGATTGAAGCGCGCCTTCGCGATTCCACGCCATTAAATAGGCTTGCCGATCCTCTTCGGTCATTTGCCCCCGTGCCAGATGCGCCTTGAAGGTCCAGTCCATGAGCCATTCGGCATCATTGGCCAGCATCTTGCCTTCTATGCCTTCATTGCGAAAATAGGCCATATACTGGCTTTGCGCGATCTGTTGTTCATTGTTGGAAAGCAGCTCCGAGAAGATATAGGGATGCGGGCCGTTGAGGATAATCAAGCCCTTGATCCTTTCCGGATAGGCAATAGCGACGGCCCAGGCAACCCCGGCGCCCCAGTCATGGGCCGCCAGATAAAAGCTGTCTTTCCCCAAATGATCCGCGAGCTTCAAAACGTCGCCCACCAGATGCTTGATACGGTAGGCGGCAATGCCATCTGGCTTATCGGAAAGATTATAGCCACGCATGTCCGGGGCAACGGCGTGATATTTCGCGCCAATTGCGGGCAGCTGTTGTTTCCAGGTGTACCAGAATTCGGGAAAGCCATGGAGCAACAGGACAAGCTCGTCATTCCCGGCACCGCACTCCGCATAATGCAGATTTATATCGCCAAGATGTGCCGTGTCATGGGTTATTGTCGTCATTATTTTTATCCTTCGGCGTCATGCTAAGGCCCTTTATTATACCCTGAAAGGCCCGCACATCAGATTCCACCAGGCCGAGCCGATGGAACATGCTGCGCATATTGCGTAAAATCACGTTTTTCCGGGTCGGAATCGGATCGAAATAGCCGTGATTATTAAGCTCCCGCTCAATCCGCGCCAGAAGATGTCCAAGTTCTTCCTTGGTTGCCGGACGTTCCTCATTCAGGATCCAGCTTGGCGGCGTGTCGTCTGCTGTCTGAAACCATTCATAGCCGACAAGCAGGACGGCTTGCGCCAGATTAATCGATGAAAAATCCGGATTGAGCGGTACCGAAATAATACTGTCGGCCAGCGTCACATCATTGATGGACAATCCGACGCTTTCCTTGCCAAACAGAATACCCGTTGCAACGCGGGTATTGGCGGCCTCCCGCAGCTCTGCTGCTGCCGCATTCGGCGTCAGAATTTTTTTGATGGCATCCCGGCCCCGCGCCGTTGTTGCATAAACGGTTTGCAAATCGGCGATGGCGTCGGCAGTAGTCTCGAACACCCGCACGCCATCGAGAACCTTGTCAGCCTTGGACGCCATGGCGACAGCCCGCTCATTCGGCCAGCCGTCGCGGGGCTTCACAAGGCGCAAATCGGTGAGGCCGAAATTAAGCATAGCCCGCGCCGCGGCGCCAATATTCTCGCCCATTTGCGGCTCAACCAGAATAATGACAGGCGCGCTAGACATTACTTGCTGGCAGGCGCACCAGCGCGGTAGAGTTTGTAGGTGATGCTGTCTATCAGCGCGGCAAAGGACGCATCGACAATATTTGGCGATACCCCAACGGTGAACCAACGTTTGTTGGAACTATCGGTGCTTTCAATCAACACCCGTGTCACCGCCTCGGTCCCCGAAGTGAGGATACGCACCTTGAAATCCACAAGCCGCAGATCATCAATGAATTCGGAATACTTCCCCAAGTCCTTGCGAAGCGCACTGTCGAGGGCATTGACGGGACCATTGCCCTCCCCCACAGACATATACCGCTCTCCATCCACCAAAATCTTGACTACGGCATCTGAGACGGTAAGCAATTCACCGCGAGCGTTATAACGGCGTTCCACTGATACACGGAAGCTTTCCACATCAAAATATTTTGGCAACTGCCCCAAACGCCGGCGGGCCATCAGCTCAAAACTGGCAAGGGCGCCGTCATAGCTGAAGCCTTTAAATTCCCGCTCTTTGACCTCTTCAAGCAGGCGGTCGACTCTCGGGTCTTTCGGATCAAGGTCCAATCCGATATCGCGAAGCTGGGCGATTATATTGGATCGACCCGCCTGATCGGAAACCAGCAAGTGACGCTTGTTGCCAACAATTGCAGGATCGATATGTTCATACGTCCTCGGGTCCTTTTCCACCGCCGACACATGCAGTCCGCCCTTATGGGCAAAGGCCGCCGCCCCCACATAGGCCTGATGCAGGTTGGGGGAACGGTTGAGGATATCATCCAGCAGACGCGAGATAGCTGTCAGGGCCTTCAGCCCGTCTTCATTGATCCCCGTATCGACCAGGGATTTAAACGGTTCTTTCAACACCAGCGACGGGATCAGCGAAATGATATTGGCATTGCCGCAACGCTCGCCAAGGCCATTCAACGTCCCCTGCACTTGTCGGACACCGGCTTTTACGGCCATCAACGTATTGGCGACAGCATTTTCCGTATCATTATGGGTATGGATGCCGAGATGACTTCCCGGAATATGTGCGGTGACCTCGGTGACGATGCGTTCTACTTCGCCGGGCAAGGTGCCGCCATTGGTATCGCACAGCACCACCCAGCGGGCCCCGGCGTCATGAGCGGCTTTCAGGCAAGCCAAAGCAAATTCTGGATTGGACTTATAGCCATCAAAGAAATGCTCCGCATCATACATGGCCTCCCTGCCTTGGGCGACGGCCTCTTTAATGCTGTCAGAGATCATGGCGATATTCTCGGACTGCTCAATCCCGAGGGCCACATCCACATGAAAATCCCAGCTTTTCCCAACAAGGCAAACGGCAGGCGTTTTCGCATTGAGAATGGCACTGAGCCCCGGATCGTTTGACGCACTCCGACCCGGACGACGGGTCATACCAAAGGCGGTAAAGGTCGAATGTTTCAGCTCCGGCGGATTATTAAAAAACTCAGTATCGCCGGGATTGGCCCCGGGCCAGCCGCCTTCGATATAGTCAATCCCGAGGGCATCGAGCGCCTTGGCAATATTATTCTTATCCTCGACACTGAAATCCACGCCCTGCGTCTGCGCTCCGTCGCGCAAAGTGGTGTCAAAAAGATATAATCGTTCCCGTGCCATTACGCCCTCTTCCAATCAGTTGTGCCGCCAGGCATATCTTCCAGTATAATTCCGCGCGACTTCAAATGATCGCGAATTTCATCGGATTTCGAAAAGTTCTTATTCTTCTTTTCCTTCAAACGTTCAGCAATAAGTTCATCAATTTCTATCCTAGAAATATTTGCATTCTCATTAGTAGAAATATCTATATCATCAGATGCAAGTACTTCTCTTCGCTGTGATATTTCACCTTGGAACCATTCTTTTTGATCGTATTCAAGCAAGCCTAATAGATTTCCACTCGCAATTAATTTCCCCTTGATTTTTGATCTTTCAGATTTTTCTTCTGCGGCCCAAAGTTTGCTCGTTAGGTCTTTTAATATTTTCAACGCTAGCGGAGTATTTAAGTCATCACACAGCGCTTCCACAAGGTCTTGGTCGGGCACCAAAGGACCTGTTTTGATATCTCTTACATCTTTGAGCGCATAATAGAAGCTATCAATTCTCACCATTGCATCTTCCAGGCCCCAACTAGTCCAGTCCAAAGGTCGCCTGTAATGCGTTTCGAGTAGTTTGAGACGAATAGCTTCTCCTTTTCCTCTAACTTCCCCCAGCAAATCGCGCACGGTGCGAAAATTACCGAGGGATTTTGACATCTTATCGCCCTCGACAGTCAAAAATCCGTTATGCACCCAATATCGGGCGAACTCGGCGCCATCATGGGCGCAGCAGCTTTGTGCCACTTCATTCTCATGATGGGGGAAGATCAGATCGCGGCCACCGCCATGAATATCAAAGGTGATGCCAAGGGTCGCCTCGGACATGGCCGAGCATTCGATATGCCAACCGGGTCGCCCGCGACCCCAAGGGCTCTCCCATCCCGGTATATCGTCAGCGGAAGGTTTCCAGAGAACGAAATCGGCTGGATCTTTCTTATACGGCGCCACTTCCACCCGTGCACCGGCGATCATATCAGCGCGGTTACGGCCAGAGAGCTTGCCATAATCGGCCATGCTGGTGACATCGAAGAGCACATGCCCCTCGGCCTCATAGGCATGGCCCTTGTCGATCAGGGTCGTGATCATTTTGATCATGCCGTCGATATGTTCGGTCGCACGAGGCTCTATATCGGGCGGCAAAGCATTCAATGCCGCCATATCCGCATGATAGGCTTCCGTTGTCCGCCGTGTGAGCTCATCAATACTCTCACCGTTGGCGTCCGCCGCCGTGATGATCTTGTCTTCCACATCTGTGATATTGCGCACGTACGTCAGGTCATAGCCCAGATGCCGCAGCAACCGCGCCAGCACGTCAAAAATCACCACGGGCCGCGCATTGCCAATATGGGCGAGGTCATACACAGTCGGTCCGCAGACATACATGCCGACTTTGCCCGGCACCAGTGGCACAAATTCCTGCTTTTCGCGCTTAGCGGTATTGTAAAGAGTAAGAGCCATCGTCTGTTCCTATGCCGCCTTGCCGGAAAGCCGAGCGAGTGTTTTTTCACGGCCAATCAGTGGCAGCAAAGTATTCATCCCCGGCCCGTGGGGCTTGCCCGTGAGCGCGAGACGGAGCGGCATAAAAAGCTCCTTGCCCTTGGCACCCGTCTTCTCCTTGACGGCGGTCGTCCAGCTTTTCCAGCTTTCCAGAGTAAAATCACCGTCGGGCAGTAAATCCGCCGCAACTTTCAGGAAGGCCGCATCTTCGACCACCGGCGCCACCGATCCCTCGACCACTTGCCACCAGTCATTGATATCGCTCAATACGGCGAGGTTCTTGCGAATGGCCAGCCAGAATTCTTCACTGGCACCGCCCAGCGACACCCGGTCTTTTACATCTGCCCAGTCGAGCTCATGCAAAAGCTTGGCGTTGAGGTTTAAAAGCTCCGCCGGATCAAACTTTGCGGCGGCGCGACTGAAACGGCCCATATCGAAGCCGTCCACCAGCGCCTGCAAGTTACGACGGATTTCCACATTATCGGAAGTCCCCAAACGGGCGAGCAGGCTATTGACGGTCATGGCTTCAATCCCGCTCTCCCGCATTTCCCGAAGGCTCTGGCTGCCTTCACGCTTGGATAGCGGTCCGCCCTCCGGCCCCATCAGCAATGGCAAATGGGCAAACGCCGGAACCTTGGCGCCAAGGGCGTTGAAAATCTGGATATGCAAAGCGGTGTTGCTGACATGATCTTCCCCGCGGATCACATGGCTGATGGCGAAATCAATATCATCGACCACGGACGGCAGATGATAGAGTGGCCGCCCATCGGAGCGAATAAGAACGGGGTCGGACATGCTGGCGCAATCGACTTCGACCAGTCCCCTCACCTCGTCCTTCCAGACAACGACATTCTGTTCCAGCAGGAAACGCCAATGGGGTTTGCGGCCCTCGGCTTCATAGGCAGCTATCTGATCTTTACTAAGATCAAGGGCAGCGCGGTCATAGACCGGGGGGAGTTTGCGGGCGAGCTGACGCTTGCGCTTGTAGTCCAACTCCTCACTAGTCTCATAGCAAGCATAGAGCCGTCCGGCATCGCGCAATGTTGTGAACGCCGCGTCATAGGCATCCGAGCGATCGGACTGCTTTTTCAGCTCCGACCATTCCAGCCCAAGCCATATCAGGTCTTCCTGAATGCCGAGCGCATATTCCTCGGTCGAGCGCTCCGCGTCCGTATCATCCAGACGTAGCACCATGCCGCCGCCCAGCTTTCTGGCATAGAGCCAGTTGATCAGAGCAAGGCGGGCATTGCCAACATGAAGATATCCTGTCGGGCTCGGCGCAAAGCGAAGTTTTACGGTCATCTTGTGTCTCTAAATCCATTTGTAATGGGATAGCGCCGGTCGCGGCCGAAGTTACGGGTCGAGATTTTGACGCCCGGAGGCGACTGCCGACGTTTATATTCGGCAATATACAGCAAATTCTGGATCCGGCTAATAGTTGCGACCTCATATCCCGCGTCTACCAACTCGGCAAAGGACTTTTCCTCCTCAACAAGCCCGTGGAGGATACCATCCAGTATTTCATAGGGCGGCAGGCTGTCCTGGTCTTTCTGGTCTTCGCGGAGCTCCGCCGTGGGCGGCTTGGTAATGACATTGACGGGCATCACGACGCCGTCAGGTCCCTTAAACAGCGGCGAATGATGGCTGTTGCGCCACTCGGACAGTTTGAAGCAATCCATTTTATAGACATCTTTTAACACCGAATAACCGCCGCACATGTCGCCATAAAGGGTCGCATAGCCCACAGACATTTCCGACTTGTTGCCGGTGGTCAGCACCATGGATCCAAGCTTGTTGGAGAGCGCCATCAGCGTGACGCCCCGTATCCGAGACTGAATATTTTCTTCGGCGGTGTCGGGCTCCCGCCCCGTAAATGCGTCCGATAACATCCCGTCAAAAGCGTCTACCGCCGGAGCAATGGAAATGCTGTCGAGCCGTGTGCCCAGCATTCTGGCGCATTCCGCCGCGTCATCAAGACTCTCGGCCGAGGTGAATTTTGATGGCATCATGACGCAATGAACCCGCTCCGCGCCCAAAGCATCAACGGCGACGGCGGCGCTCAACGCACTATCGATGCCGCCAGAAAGGCCAAGAACGACACCGGGAAACCGGTTCTTCTCCACATAATCCTTCAGACCCAGGACCATGGCATGATAAATTCGTTCCAGCGGTGCGCCGGGATCTGCAATTTCACTGGTCGCGCAGACCCAGCCGCCGTCGGCGTTGCGTTCCCAGTCGGTGACGACCAGATCTTCCTTCCAGCTCGGCATCTGAACCGGCAAAGAGCGGTCGGCGTTGAGCACGAAGGACGCCCCGTCAAAGACCAGCTCATCCTGCCCGCCGATCTGGTTGAGATATATGAGCGGCAGGCCCGTCTCCGTTACCCGCTCCACAGCAAAGTTCAGACGCTCGTCAGATTTCTGATGGTCGTATGGGCTGCCGTTCGGGATGATCAACATCTCCGCCCCGGTTTCCTCCAAGCATTCCGCCACATCCGAATACCACATATCCTCGCAGATCATGACGCCAAGACGTACGCCCTTGAACGGGATGGGGCCCGGCAATGGCCCTGCTTCAAAAATCCGGATTTCATCGAAAACGCCGTAATTGGGGAGTTTGCTCTTGAACCGGCGGGCGGAGATTTTCCCCTCTTCCAGCAAGCAGACAGCATTATAAAGCTTGCCGTCCTCCACCAAAGGGGCGGTCATCAGCATTGCCGGGCCACCATCCAGGGTTTGCTCGGCAAGTTCGTCCATGGCTGCGGCGGCGGCACTTTGAAACGCTGGCTTCAGCACCAGATCTTCCGGTGGATAGCCAGTCAGAAACAGCTCCGGAAAGACCACAAGATCCGCGCCTAACGCCTCGGCTTCGCGGCGAAACTCAAGGGCAAGGGCTTTGTTCGCGTCAATTTTGCCAAGAGTCGGATTGGCCTGGGCCAACGCTATTTTCAATTTATCCGTCATGCAGAAATTTCTAACCCGTTATCACGGATTTATCCATGCCTTTTAGAACAAAAAGACCGAATTACACGGATAAACCCCGCACCAGGGGTCAGTCATCGCCCCCAAGGGCCGGCCCATCATCCAGAATGTCGACCATTTCTTCGTTGCTTTCGTCCTCGGACAGCGGCAGTTCCTCTTCTTCAACCCAGTCCTCGGTCTCTGGGTTAAGCGTCGCCGCCAGCGTTCCTGACCGCATGGGCATGGCAACAAAGTCACCCTGATCTTCAAGCGGTGTCGCTTTGGCTATAACCATTCGGAAGGCGGCAAAGATACCGATGCCGATATGGCCTGCGGCAATCACGCCGAAGAAAACATAGGTCCCAATCGAGGACATCAATAGGCCGACAATGATCGGTCCGAAAACCGCGCCGATGCCATTCATCATCATCAGGCCGCTACTGGCGGCCACCATGTCCTTGGGTTCCAGATAATCGTTGGTATGGGCGATACAAAGGGAATAAAGCGGCACGGAAAAGCCGCCAAACAACCCGGTGCTGAGCATGAATAGTATAAGGTCACCGCGTTCAGCCGCCACCATGGCCAAAACTGCCGCGATGCCACTCAACAAAGTTGTGACCAGAATTATCTGACGCCGGTCAAACCTGTCGGATAGTTTGCCGATGGGCCATTGCAGAAGAACGCCGCCGACAATGGTAATACTGATAAAGGTCGAGATCTGCGCAATACTGAGGCCGATGATATCCCCGTAAACCGCAGCCATGCCGTAGAAGGCGCCGGCAATGGTGCCTTGCGCCATCATCCCGAACATGCCGAGCGGTGAGATTTTGTAAAGCTTCCTGAGGCTCAGTTGCGCAATTGCCTGAAAGTTCGGCGCCGGGTTGGCTGTCAGGGCCAGCGGGATCAACGCGAGTGATACCAGCACCGAGATCACAACAAACAACGTAAATCCGCCGGGATCCGCGATGTTCAGGAAAAGCTGCCCAAGCGCCATGCCGCCCATGACAATGATCATATAGACGGAGAGCATCTGGCCGCGTGTCTCGTTGGTCGAGACATCATTGAGCCAGCTTTCGCAGACGATAAAAAGCCCGGCATAGGAAAAGCCGATCACCAGCCGTATGACCCACCAGGCGATTGGGTCGATAAACACCACATACATAAGTGCCGCAGATGAGGCGAGTGAGGCCAACGCCGCGAAAACCCGGACATGGCCAACATTTGAGAGGATTTTAGGCGTAATGACGGAGCCAAACAGGAACCCGGCATAATAGCCGGACATGACGAGCCCGGTGACAGCTGTCGGGAACCCCTCCAATGACGCGCGAATACCCACGAGACTGCCTTGCAGTCCATTGCCCAGCATCAGCAAGCCGATCCCCAAAAGAAGCGGCCAGGAATTGGTGACAGCAGCATACATAATTCTGTTTTCCTGAAAAGACACGTCGGAACTGTTCGCTATCCCCGCTTATGCCTGACGCAAGGACTAGGCTAGTTGAAAAGCGACAGGAATTGTCTGATTTGGACAGTCCCGAAAGTTGCTATGTGTCTTTACGCAACAGAAATTCCCGGCCCAACTTGACGCTGGGTTTGCCATCATAGGAGATGATATCGGCGGTCGCATAAGTTTCCGACCAGTTGTCAGGCAGGAAGGAGCCTGTACCGACAATATCGATCGGCGCTTTAATGCTGCCCATCACCCGGCATTTTTCATGAGAGAAACCGGAGGACGCGACGATTTTTACTTTATCGAAGCCGGCGTTATCCAACTGCTCGCGCATATAATAAAGGGCCGCCGCGGATACGCCGGTGCCGACCAGCCATTTCAGTTCCTGCTCGGAGCGATATTGGCGAATACCGCGGGGAATATGTTGCTCCAGAACCGCATAGGAGCTTGCTGGATCCAGTCCTTCCACAAACCGCCCGCCATGGGTATCAAGCCGGACGGACAACGTGCCACTCACAGCCATATCCGGAAAACGGCGGCAGACGGCCAGAGCATCGGTAATTTCAGCGCCGAAATAATCCACCAAAACCGTCAATGAGGTGCCCGGAAAGCTGTCGATGAACATTTCCGCAGCACGCACCGTGCTGCCCGCGTAACCGATCAGAGCATGGGGCATGGTCCCAAGGCCTTCGTCATTGCCAAAATAGCAAGCCGTCGACTTGTTGGCATTGCCGATAAAGCCAATGGCGCCATTTTCTTTTTGCGCGGCGCGGCTACCGACGGAGGCCGCATAGGCCATCATTTCCGCCATCTCGGCGCCAGCGCAATGCCGAGCATCCATGGCCATAAAGCCAACCCCGGGCAAGTGGGAGCACATGGTATAGGCGTTATACGCCGCAACGGACGCCGCGCCAAGTTTCCGCAAATAAAGCGTTTCAAGGTCGACCAGGTTTTGAAAACT
>NVRR01000036.1 GCA_002732675.1 Sneathiella sp.
TTCCGCGCGATGATAAGCCGGTACCACATAGGCAACATCGGCAATTCCTTCGCGGACGCCATTCATGCTTTCGGCAAAGTTCAACAGAGTATTCGGAAAAATCTTACCAGTATATTCGCCGCCTGTATTTTTCTCAATGTTGTCGGCAAACTTTCGCATCCCTTCGACTAGACCATTGTTTCCTGTCATACCGACAGCGATCCGTAACTCGTCTGCGTTAGCCGCTATGTTTCCGGACATGGCGATCGCACCGAACGCAATCGCCGCAGCAAATGCTTTTACACCTATACCAAAGTTATTTTTCATGAGCTTTCTCCCAGATTTTCGACGTTTCGTCGTTATTTATTGTTAGCAGGAGGCGATGCTATATATTTAATGGTCAACCAGCAAGTATTTATTAATGTCCGTTTACATTGAGTTATCGAGATGTGGAAGATCTGCTGGCCGAACGAGGACTGGATATCTCATACGGAGCTGTCCGACGATGGTTTCGGAAGTTTGGCCAAACAATAGCCAGAAACCAAAGATCCTCCCGCCCTGCTCCCAATAATATTTGGCACCTGGATGAAACGGTCATCGTTATCCGCGGAAAGCGCCATTTTCTGTGGCGCGCAAATAATTGAAGAAGCAAGGATTTTCACCGTCGCAAATCGTAACAGATAAACTGAAATCATATCACAAGGCATTTCGGATTTTTGCGCTTGAACGCCACATATATTGACAACAAACGTTCTAACAATCGGGCAGTAAATTCTCATCTTCAAGTAAGGCGAAGTGAGCGAAAAATGCAGCGATTTAAGTCACCTGGACCTACTCAGAGATTTCTCAATATTCAGTCAGCCACTTACAATAATTTTTACTTACAACGTCACTTAATCAATCGAACTCACCATAAGCAATGTCGCGCTGACGCATTTGACGTTTGCACACGCGCAGGCAAGACCGTTTGAAATTTTTAAAGAGAAATCTCGGTGCCTACTGTAAGTTAATGTGGCAACGCCAAGGTACCCGCAGCTTCAAGGAGAAACGCAAACCGACTTTTACCGGCAAGTAGTAAAGCTCCCTATTCTGCCGCTTCCTGAAGCGGCGCGGGCTGACTTCCGCGGATCAGACGGCCCGGCCTTGCATCGGTCGGTTTTCCGTCCCGGCTGATAATTTCACCGGCGACAATAGTGACGACGTAGCCCGACGCCATTTGCACCAGCCGCCGCCCACCCGCCGGTAAGTCATGCGCTATTTCAGGCTTGTAGAGGGTGAGGTTGTCATAGTCGATGACATTGATATCCGCACGATAGCCGACCCTCAACACCCCGCGATCATAGAGACCAACCGCCTCCGCCGTGTCCTTTGACTGGCGCATAACGATCCATTGCAATGAAAATTTTGGGCCGCGCGTGCGGTCCCGGGTCCAGTGGGTGATCATGGTCGTCGGGAAGGACCCGTCACAGATCATGCCCACATGGGCACCGCCATCGCCAAGGCCTGGCAAGGTGTGCGGATGCTTGAGCATTTCATAGGACGGATCAAGATTAAGACCGGCATAATTGAGGAAAGGCAGGTATAACATCCCCCGCCCGTCATTTTCCAGCATGATGTCAAGGGCAAGCTCGTAAGGGCTGACCCCTTTGGCCTCGGCCATCATGGCCAGAGTCTTTTCCACCGGGGGCTCATAGTCCGGAATATCATCCAGAACAAACATCTTGCCAAAATTACGCAGCATATTTGTAACAAAGGGATTTTTTGACTCTGGTATAGTCGCCAATAAACGCTTTCTGAATTCAGGGTCCTGAAGCTTACGCAGCCTGTCCTCAAACGGCTCGTCGGCGATTTCCTTATAGATGGCATGGCCGGAGAACGGGTTGAGGGTGAGTTCTAGACCGAGCAGAACCCCGACAGGGCGGCCGCAAACCTGGGCTCGCATGGTCAGGCCCTGTTCCGTCGCCACATCAATCGCCCGCAACATCGCCCGCCAGCTTTCCGGTGCCACGTCAGACTGAGCCAGGGAGATAGACAAGGGACGGCCACAGCTTTCAACGATCCGGCGCAGCATCGCCGTTTCCTTTTTCGGATCATCGAAATCCGACACAAACTGCAAGACACCCTGCCCCGTTTCTTTCAGCGCCTGGGCGATCCCTGTCAGTTCAGCCTCGCTTGCAGTCAGCGTTGGGGTCGGTTGGCCGTCAGAGGTCCGGTGGTTCAAGGTACGGGACGTGGAAAAACCGAGAGCGCCTGCCTCCACCGCCTCTTTTGCCAATGCCGCCATTTGGGCGATATCGTCTTCGGTCGCGTCTTCCCGATTGGCGCCGCGCTCCCCCATCACATAAACGCGAAGGGCGGCATGGGGAAGCTGGGCCGCAAAATCAATATCATATTCACGGGACTCCAGGCTATCGAGATAGTCGGGGAAACTCTCCCAGTTCCAGGGCAGGCCTGCCGACAGCACCGGAAAAGGGATATCCTCCACCCCTTCCATCAGCCGGATCAGGCGATCATGATCTTCGGGCCGACAGGGAGCGAAGCCGACCCCGCAATTGCCCATCACCGCCGTCGTGACGCCATGTTGCGATGACGGCGTCAGACGGTCATCCCAGGTGACCTGGCCATCATAATGGGTGTGGATATCGACAAAGCCCGGCGTAACAACAAGACCGGTTGCGTCTATTTCCTCCCGCCCCTTGGCCAAAACGTCGCCAATCTGGCTGATAATCCCATTATCGACGGCGATATCGGCAAAGAACGGATCCTCCCCGGATCCATCGACAATTTTACCTCCGCGTATGACCAGATCATGCATGCCCTCGACTCCTTTTTGTTTTTTAGAAAAGTAGCATCTACGCATCAGTAAGTCGAGATCGTCGCCTAGCTGTTTTTTGCCATGCCACGAAATGGAGGCTGGCCAGACTTCGACAAGACAGACGGCAAAGTCGATGATGATATGCAGGGTTACGAGCGGGCCGAACATCAGCATCCCCAGACTGCCGTTACTGTCGGTGCGGGTGATGTCACATTAACTTATTATTGCCAAAATCGGCGAAAACTAGGAATTTGAGGTTAGTGTTTTTCAGTGGCTTAAGGGATATCAAATTTGATCAATATAACGAGTCTGGTCATTTTTTGAGACAACGTGACAATACCCGACACGCCGGTAATCAGAACGATCTTGCTCATGATGAACTCTCTTTTAGATATGAATGTTGGACAACTAGGCTCAGATGATTCCGCCATTGGCGCGCAGCGTCTGACCGTTGATCCAGTCGCCGTCAGGACTGGCAAGGAAAGCGACCGCTGCCGCAATATCTGCGGGTTGGCCCAGACGTTCGAGCGGTGCCAATTTAGCGAGGCGGTCGACGACCTCTTCTGGTTTACCGTTGAGAAATAGATCAGTCGCTGTTGGTCCGGGCGCGACCGTGTTTACCGTAATGTTACGCCCGCGTAATTCCTTCGTAAGGACATGTGTGAGTGCCTCAACACCGGCCTTGGTCGCCGCATAGACGGCATAGGTCGGCTGATAGAGGCCGACAACGCTCGAAGACAGGTTGATGATCCGGCCCCCATCACGCAGCCGCCGGGCCGCCTGACGAAGCGTATTAAACGTACCCTTGAGATTGATAGCAACTTGGCTGTCGAATAGCGCGTCGTCACTGTCGGCGATGGTTGCCAACTTCATGATCCCGGCATTGTTCACTAGCACGTCGACTCCACCGTAGGCTGCTTCCGCCGCATCAAACATGCGGGCCACGGCGGCGGGATCGCTGACGTCAGCTTGTGCAGTGATGGCGCGGCCGCCGGCACTTTCAATCTTGCGGACCTGCGCTTCTGCTGCCGAAGCATTTGCAGCGAAGTTGATGAGTACGGTAAAGCCCTCAGTCGCGAGCCGTTCCGAGATTGCTGCGCCGATACCGCGCGAGGCACCGGTGACGATGGCTGTCTTGCGATATTCATTGGACATTTTCTTTCTCCTTTTCTGTGCCGAAGCATTTGCAGCGCATCTGAGGATAATATTTACCATTCGCCGACATGATTATAATCATGGTATAAACAACATCATTATTCTGATTTTACCAACAATAGGATTATGATGGATCGGATCGACGCAATGCGGTTATTTGTCCGAATCGTTGAACGGCGCAGCTTCACTGCGGCGGCCCACGATACAGGCGTACCGCGATCTACGGTCACGCAAGTCATCAAGCAGATGGAAGCTCGGCTCGGCGTGCGGCTGCTTCAGCGAACGACGCGCGTTGTGCGTTCGACACTGGACGGCGAAGCTTATTATCGCCGGTGCATCGCCATTCTCGACGATATCGAGGATGCAGAAGGGGCGTTCAACGGAGCTTTGCCCAAAGGCATGCTGCGGTTGGAAGTACAAGGCACCCTGGCCCGATTTTTCCTGATGCCGGGTCTACCCGAATTCTTCGCGCAATATCCTGACATCGAGATATCAATGAGCGAAAGCGACCGTTGGGTCGATCTGGTCCATGAGGGCGTCGACTGCGCGTTACGTTGGGGGACGCTTCCAGACAGCGACCTTATCGCAAGACGGCTGGGGATGGCAGAGCGGATGACCTATGCATCCCCCGGCTATCTAACTAGATTCGGCCATCCGGACACGCTTGACGCTCTCGAAGGGCACCGGATTGTAGGCATACGTTTGCTCACTACCGGCGCCATTACGCCGCTCGACTTTGTCGTGGATGGCGAAATCCGCAGCGTCTCTCTGCCGGCGACGCTTTCAGTAACGGGCCCAGAGAGCTATCTGCTTGGAACACGGCTCGGCCTTGGCTTGGCGCAAATGCCGCGCTTCCATGTCGAGGATGACCTTCGTCGTGGAAACCTTGTGGCTGTGCTGACTAACCTCCCACCACCGTCGGTACCTGTGTCTGTTCTCTATCCACAAAGCCGTCAGCTTTCGCCGCGCGTGCGGGTCTTCATTGACTGGCTTGCCCAACAGTTCCCAATGGAGCTGAAACCGTAAATGCGTCTGCGTATTGGTTGCGGATGATTTGAATCTACGAGTCTAAGTTATTGATTGTATTGGAGCGCGAATTGGAAAAAAATGAAGCCCTTGGGCATCATCAGGGGGAAATGCTTGAGCTTGGATGATGTGGAATTTACGGTTGCCGCCTGAAAAATCCAGTCTGTTATTTCAAGACTTCACCTGAGATCACTCGCTTAGCCGTTATGATGTATGTCCGATATCCACTGTCATTGCGGCAAGTGGAATATCTCCTGCTTGTGCAGAGTATTGAGGTGAGCTATGAACCAGTTCGCGCTTGGTGTATCTGGTTCGGCCTTATATTTGCCGAAGAGATCAGAAAGAAGAGATCAGCATCTGAGTAGCCGCGAAAACTTCGAGTTGAAACGTGAAGAGGCCCTTAAGGAGTGGCGTCAACTCGCCACACAAAGATAACACTTTTCCTCTTTACTGTGCCTAGGTACTTTCCTCTGACAGTGCCTAGGCGTACGCTGGGAGACATTTTTTACCCGTGGAGAGCTCGATGACCTATGGTGCAAGTGCGTCTCAGGCCAAGATGAGCGGAGCTAACGTGGCATCCAGAGTCTAAGTCATGTGGATGCGGCTCTTAGCGGCTCGTTGGACATGTGGCGGCGCCTTTGTGAAATTGACATGAGACATGCTGTCCATAAGTGTGATTGGAGCGATATATAATGGGTGCTTTTGAGCGCTATCTTTCAGTTTGGGTTGCCATAAGTATGACGGTAGGTATCGGGCTCGGGAAGCTTCTTCCAGGTCCATTCTCTGCGCTTGCACGGTTTGAATACGCTAATGTGAACTTCGCCATCGCTATTCTGATTTGGGCGATGGTCTGGCCGATGATGATCCAGGTGAATTTTGCCAGCCTTCGGCGGGCCGGCGACAGACCAAAAGGCCTTGTCATTACCCTGGTTGTGAATTGGTTGATCAAGCCGTTCACAATGGCAGCGCTCGGCGTGTTCTTTTTTAAATATGTTTTTGCGGCGTATATTCCACCGGCGGAAGCAGATGGCTATATCGCGGGTTTGATTCTGCTTGGCGCAGCGCCCTGTACGGCAATGGTGTTTGTCTGGTCACAACTCACTAAAGGCGATCCGACCTACACCCTGGCCCAGGTCAGCGTGAACGATGCGATCATGGTCTTCGCGTTCGCTCCCATCGTCGCGTTGTTGCTTGGCGTGACCGACATCGCTGTCCCTTGGGAAACACTCCTCCTATCCGTCGGGCTTTATGTGGTCATCCCACTCCTCGCCGGGATCGTTGCCCGCACCTTGTTGATACGAATGGGCGGTGCGTCGATGGTGGAACGCTTCACCGCTTCGATCAAGCCCTTTTCCATTATTGGGTTGCTGGCCACGGTCGTCCTGCTGTTTGGATTTCAGGGACAGGTGATCCTTGACCGCCCACTCATAATTGCTCTTATTGCCGTGCCGATCCTAATCCAGTCCTATGGTATCTTTGTGCTCGCCTATGGCGCCGCATGGGCATGGAAAATTCCACACAACGTCGCCGCGCCATGCGCAATGATAGGCACCTCAAACTTCTTCGAACTCGCGGTCGCCGTCGCGATCAGCCTGTTCGGGTTGACCTCTGGCGCAGCCCTCGCCACTGTCGTCGGTGTGTTGGTTGAAGTACCGGTTATGTTGTCGCTGGTCACCTTCGCCAACCGCACACGACGCCACTTTACAAATCAGGACGAGGGCATTGTCAGGGGGAAATGACAGCGTTGTCACATTAACTTCGTGGAAAAAAAATTCGACCATGGATCAGTCTTCTTCGATGCAAAATATTTCTTATCAGCATCATCGTTTTCCGCCTCAGAGTAGTTCAACATGCCGTCTGGCTCTATGCTCGGTTTACTCTTAGTTACCGAGATGCCGAAGACATCTTGGCCGAACGCGGCCTCGATATTTCACACGAAACAGTTCGACGATGGTTTCTTAAATTTGGAGCACCAATAGCCCGAAACCTGAGATCTGCCCTCCCTATTCCCAATGATATCTGGTATCTGGGTGAAATGGTCATCGTCATTCGAGGAAAACGGCATTTCCTAAGGCGTGCCGTTGACAACGAGGGAGATGTCCTAGATTTCCTCGTACAATCCAAGCGGAGCACAAAATCTGCCTTGAAATTGATGCGAAAACTACTGAAAAATAACGGCTTAGCGCGAACTCAAATAGTAACAGATAAACTTAAATCTTATCATTAAGGCGTTCCGAACTTTAGTTTTAACCGCTGAACCCATTGACAATAAGCGATCCAACAATCGTGCTGAGAGCTCTCATCTTCCAGTAAGGCGAAGAGAGCGAAATATGCAGACGTTTAAGCCCCCGGGGTCCGCCCAAAGATTTCTCAATATTCACTCAGCAACCTACAATAACTTTTACGGTCAACGCCATCTACTCAATCAAAACCACTTCAAGCAGCTCCACAGCGAAGCTTTTGATGTTTGAGCAACGGCAAGCGTCGCAGCCTGAGAATTTACAACTGAGAAATATCTGCGTCTATTAGAAGTTAATGTGACAATGCCCCCCTTCTAGTAAAAAGAAGTTGTTGAGCGTCTACTATGTTAATGTGACAATGTAGGAGCATCACAATGAAACTAGATGCCCCTTATCAGCAAAAGGATAAAAAGAATATGTCTGGTAACAATGTCACAATTGAAAAACATGGAAAGATCGCAGTTGTCCGTTTTGATCGACGGACCAATCTCAACGCATTTAGCCAAGATTTAATTCTTGAGCTTACAGATATCGCCCGGCGCTTTCAGGAAGATCTGACGACCCAGGCGGTTGTCCTGAGTGGCGCAAAAAATGCTTTTTCAGCCGGTATCGATTTAAAAGACCCTGCGAGTTGGGAGGACCTTAATGACGATGTAGCAACTCGCCAGCGCTTCTATCGCGGCGTCCGTCTTTGCCAAGCTTGGGAGGATATGCCCCAGATCACAATCGCGGCGATGGAGCAGATCGTGGTTGGTGCCGGCTGCGCCATTGCCTTGGCCTGCGATTGGCGAGTGATCGGAAAAAGCGCATATCTTTATGTACCGGAAGTTAAAATCGGACTGAACCTGCAATGGGGTGCTTTACCGCGCCTGATTACGTTGGTTGGCCCGGCCAAAACGAAGAGGATCACCATTCTTTGTGAGAAAATGGGCGCGCAACAGGCGCTCGACTGGGGGCTTGTCGATGAAGTCGCTGAAGACGGCAAGACGGTGGAAAAAGCACTGGAACTTGCTGAAATCGCCGCATCAATGCCGGCAGCCACAACACGTTTGTTAAAGGAGGCGGTAAACGCGACGGCTAACGCTCTTCACAAGACATCTGCTTATGCAGATGCGGACCAAAGCCAGTTGACCCGGTCTTTTAGAGACGGCATTGCGGCAAGGGAGGCTTTTACCAAAGGATCGTAAGCTGACAAACCCTCGTCATTTGAAGAAGTAAAAATGTGTGCATTTTTGAATTGCCATTTTTTGGAAGGAAACGACGGCGTGACAAAAAAACAAAAAAAAATCGACAGCGTTCGGCTACAAAATATTGTTCAGGGTTATGGGCAATCCGCAGCCTTAATGGCGGGGGTAGAACTTGATATTTTTACCGCCATTAGTGAAGGAGCCCAAACCATTGAAGCAATTTCCAAAGCTGTCGATATTCACCCGGTAAATGCGGAGCGATTGGTTACGATGCTGGCGGCCATGGGAATCTTGCACTTTCAGGACAATTGTTACCGTAACGCCGATGACGCAGAGAAATTCCTCGTGACTACCAGTCCAAGTTATGCCGGTCCATGGATGCTGTTCACCAAACCGAACTGGATGGAGTGGGGCCGATTAAGCGAGCATCTACGTGCCAAGGATTTGAGCGTGCTTGGACCGATTGGCGATTTCGGCATAGAGGAAGCACGCGCCTATCACAAAGCAACGTACTCCATAGGGATGGGTGCCGGGCGTCGTTTCGTCCAGCATGTCGATCTGACCGGGCGCAAGATGATACTGGACCTTGGTGGTGGTTCAGGAGCCTATTGCATCAACGCTGTAAAGGCGTTTGACGGATTGAAGGCAAGAGTTTTCGACTTGCCGCCAGTTGCTGAAATTGCACGCGAATTCATTGCGGAAAATGGCGTTTCGGATCGAGTAGAAGCCGTTGGAGGCGACTTTACCAACGACCCGTTTCCGGAAGACTCAGACGTTGTTATTATGGCCTCTAACCTACCTATGTATGGACCTGACGTAATTGGCAACGTCATACAAAAAGCGTTTGGTGCGCTATTGCCAGGCGGTGAGATGCATTTGATTGGCGAAACCTTGAACGATGATCGGGTTGGCCCCATTGGCCCCGCCTACTGGGGTTTAGGTCAGGCAATTTCTGAAACGCTCGGCGTCGCTCACTCGGAAGCGGATTGTGTCAGATATTTTGAATCCGCGGGGTTTATTGACGTCACTGTCGAGCCATTTATCAAAGGCAGTTTATCCCGAATTCAAGGCATCAAGCCTCTGTGAAGAGAGCGAATAGTGCAGAAGTTTGAGGCACCATAGTTTGCCCAAAGAGTCCTCAATATACAGTCTATCGACATTGTCACATTAACTTCGTGGAATGCAAATCAACCATGGATTAGTCTTCTTTCTATGCAAAAGTTTCTTATCAGCGTCATCGTTTTCCGCCTCAGATAATTCAGCACGCTGTTTGGCGTTACGCTCAATTTACGTTGAGTTACAGAAATGTGGAAGATTTACTAGCAGAACGCAGCTGAATATTTCGCATGAAACAGCTCGGCGATGGATTCCTAAATTTGGAGACCAATAGCCAGAAATCTGAGATCTGCCCGCCTTGGAAGCACATGTCGATTTCATCCAACCGATTGTTTTTGAAGCGGCGGAACAGACCAGCCTTCAGCTTGTCAACGCGTTGATGCTCGGTCTGGGGCAAGTGCTATTCTCTCCCAACATCTGGTCGGGGTTTTTATATTACAGGCATGCTTCTCGGCAACTGGCGGTTTGGACTAATTGCCTTCTTCGGCGGCAGTATTGGCGCCGCGGTAGCTTTATACAAAGGTGTCGATCTGGCGAACCTCAACCTTGGTCCTTATGGATTTAACAGTGCTTTGGCAGCGGTGGTGGTATTCCTGTACTGCGATGGCAAGCTCAGGCTTGCAACTTTGTGGCAATCTCTTCGGGAATGAGGTTTATTCGACATTACTATCCCCCCTCCAAAAATATTGAGGGCATATATTAAAATATAAAACACATTAAAATAAACTGCACTCAAATAAAATAAATATATTTACTTATTATCCTTAATAAAAATTATACTGACAATATTAAAACACATATTTGACAAATATATGAAATAAATAAGGTATTTAATTTCACCAAATTTTTTTTATTGCCTAATTATATTTATTGAATTATCCAGAATTTATATGGGGTACTTGAAACGAAGGACTTACTCATGAACGGAGCTTATGAAGATTTTCTCGCGGCTTTACTCGCATTCGAATCTGGATGGGACAGGGAACGGTTTGACAGCGGAGACATTCAGGACTGGCAGTTAAACCAATGGTCTGGCGGTACAGTCGACGATTTTTACCCGCAATACTCAAGCTGGTCGCAGCTGTCCGATGACGAATGGTCAATGATGGCTTACAGGTCAACTAATACTTTCGGTTTCGTTGGGTATCAGTTTGGCGAAGCCTTGTTAATTGATCTCGGCTATTACGACGACAGCTTCTACTATGGTAATGGCGCAAGTACGAATACGTGGGATGGTACCTGGACAGGGAAGAACGGTGCAAATTCCCTCGAAGATTTTAAGACCGCAGAGGTCCAGGACGTCGCTATCCAGGACGCGTTCGGGCATAATTTATCCATCATTGAGGAGCTTCTCGGCGCGAGCGGCGAGAGCCTGGATGATTACCTCGGTACGACCATTACGTATGTCCAAAATGGTGTGCAAGGCTCCGTTGAGCTGACTTTAACAGGTATACTGGCGGGGGCCCATCTCAGGGGGGCTCCGGCCGTCGTCGAACTTCTACAGAACGGTTCCATCAGCGTAGATGAATATGGTACGTCAATACTGCAATATATTGATCAATTCGGCGGTTTCGAGGCGCCCGCGATAAACGAACTCATCACCAATTTCGAAGATGGAAAAACAGGCGATGAAGGACTTGGGGCACCCGGCGAAATAGTCGCGGGTGGTGGGTCAGAAAACGGGTCTGCCGATGTAACGGCAGGTGATGCTGATGTCGTCCTAGACTGGAACTGGGGGCAAAATGAAGTCATCACCAACTTCGATACGGATACAGATACAATTTTCATTGGTTGGTTTACGGCAGAACACATTGGCGTTAGCGAGATCAATGGCAATGTTGTTTTCACAATAGCGTCTAATAACCAGTCAATTACTCTGGAAGGGGTTACACTTTCAGGTCTTGATGGTGAAAATTTCACTATCCTCGATTCTTCCGCCGCTACGAAGATTTTAGCACTGGTCGGTTCCGCGGACGACGATGATATCGTTGTTGACGACAACGATGACGGCGTAGTTGTTGATGACAATAATGATGACGATGATGTCATTATTGATGACAACGATGACGACGTTGTTGTTGTTGACAATAGTGGTTCCTCAAGCAGCAATGGAACCGCAAATGTAACGAAAGCTACAGCGACTGTTGTTATTACCTGGGCCTGGGGAAATGATACCACTATTACTGACTTTGACCCGTCCAGTGATACCATTTTTGTTGACTGGTTTAATCTTGGGCAAATTGTAATTAGCGAAGTCGGCGATCAGCTGATTTTCTCGATACCCGACAATAATCAGACAATCACCCTTGATGGTGTCTCTTTTTCCGATCTATCGGAAAGCAATTTCACGATCATGCAAGAAGCAACAGCTAGCGAAATACTGGGTATTGTTGGTGAAACCGACAGTGGTTCGTCTGAGGGCGAAATGGATGGTGATCACGACATGTCCTCCGGTGAAGCCGTCATGCATATGATTACGCTGAATTCCGCATCAAAGGTTATTTCCGACTTCGACGTTGCGAAAGACATGTTTCACATCGAAGGAGGAATTACAGGCGCCCTTCTCGACATTCGCGATGTCGCGAGTGGAAGTGAAACAAATCTCGTCATTACTGTCTTCGACCTTGATGGGAATGTCGTCAGTACGACTGTTGCGGAGAACGTATCTTTATCGGACCTGTCTCTCGGTAATTTCTCTATTGCTGAGCAAACCGCACTCAACGAAGTCGCGTCTCTTCTGGGTCAGAATATCAGCACCCCAAGCGATGATGGCGAATTTGGCATTTCTTATGATAGCGATGGTTCCAATCCGCCACCAACAACTGGTACGACTGATTCTGGCGGTGTAAAATACAAAGCAGACTTCAACGCGGATGACATTACAAACTTCAATGTCGCGATCGACCAACTCGACTTTGGCGATACGACTGTTCATGGCATGATTGTCACCAAGTCCCTTCAAGACGAACTCATTATCGATAACCCCTGGTGGGGCGAAATGCAAATCCTGCAGGGCGTGCAAATAGCAGATATGACGATCGACAACTTCGGCGTCGTTGGCAACGAGCACTTCCGTCAGGATATTGGCGGCGTTGTTTCGTGGGAGCTTGGCGCCGGACCGCGCGAAAGCAACACAGTTTATATTCGGTCCCACGAATACGGCATTCATGAAGTGGTCGATAATTTTGACCCAAGCGCCATGAAAATCAGCTTTCTCTATTATGGAACGCGTGAGCGTTTGTCAGTCGAGGATACGGATGAGGGGTTAGTTGTCAGCACGCAGCCCTCTGGCCAGAGCATGACATTCACAGGTATAACTCTAGCGGATCTGCAGCCTGGAACGCTCGAGTTCCACCATGATCAAGTCATAGAAGACAATTTGGAAGTGCCCTTCGGTTTCAACCAAAATGATGTGGCCCTTGTCTCTCGAAATGAACTCCTAACTCCAGAGGCACCGGAAGGGGTGACAACGGATGGATATCAAACTCGGGACGGCGTCTTGTCCGTATCTGAAGCAAATGATGATCCTGCTGAGGACACGGAAGACTATAGCAACGAAGTTGCTGTCAATGACGACGGCAGTGAAGATGCTTCCAACGATAATAACGGTACTGATACCGGGGGCGAAAATCCGGGAAACGGCATAGCAGACGTTCACCATATAACCTGGAACTGGAGTGCGGTCGAGGTCATCTCGGGTTTTGATGCTTCCGAGGATATCTTGGACTTCGGTTCTCTTTCCGCGAAACAGCTATCCATATCAGAAGTTAATGATGCTCTGATGATAGAAGTGCTTGATAATGGAGGACATACTTATGTTATCGAAAATACTCAGGCAGAAAATTTAACGGCGGATAACTTTATCGCAGCTGGCTGGAACTACGGTGTATTAGAGGATGAGGACGGTGTCTTTGATCAGCTGATTAGTCTTGGTTCTCAGGATTTCTCTTAACTTTAGTAAGGGCATTGTCAGAGGGAAATTTCTCGAGCTGTGGTGAATCTGGATTTACTGTCTCCTATGAAAAATTCCTTTGGCATTGTCAGAGGGAAATCACTTGAGCCGTGATGAATCCAGATTTACCGTCGCAAAATGAAAAATCCATTCCGCTATTTCAAGACCTCACCCGAGATCATCCGCTTAGCCATGATGATGTATGTCCAATATCCATTGTCACTGCGTCAAGTGGAAGATCTCCTGCATGAACGAGGTATAGACGTTAGTTATGAGACGGGATGGCAAGGCCGCGTTGAGATTTTTGAAGAAACCATGAGGTGATATGGTCCTCCAAAGATAATTGCACCTGACGAACTCCGCTCCTACGGAGCTGCGATGAAAGTGATCGGCAACAAGGCCTGTCAGGAGACTGGACGATGACTGAATAATTGGGCCGATAATTCGCATCAACCGTTCCGACGGCGAGAACGATCAATGATCAAATTTAGAAAAATGAAATCTCTACCGAAGTTCGTCTCAATTCACTCATCAATCCACAACCATTTCAACCACGAACGCCATCTTTACAGTCGCAACAACGACAAAGTTAAACGTGAATCTGCCTTTTTCGCTTGGCAGCAACTCGCTGCATGAAAATCAACGCCTCATCCCCGTTTGGATACGCTGCTATTTTCCTCTGACAGCGCCCTCCTTGCGAACACCGTTCCATTTCCCGTTATCCACCAACGTGTTAATTGTCTCGTTAACAAGCCCATAAATGGAGCGGGCGGCATTAGAAAGTGGGCGGTCTGACGGCTTAACAATATAAACAAAGCGACTGAGGCCCGGGTCCTTGATCTTCCAGGCAAGCAAGCGGCCTGCACTCACCTCCCGTGCGATGGCGTTAAAGGGCAAAATCGAGTATCCAACCCCCGCCTCAACCAATCCCTTTATGTTACTATAGGAGTCAATTTCAAGAACAGTACCAAGCTTTAATTTCAGCCGGTTTGCTTCCTTCTCCATCAAGGTCCGAAGTCCGTGGCTTTCACTGGGTAGAACCAGGGGCAGTTTTGCAATCTGCTCAAAATTGACGGCACCGCGGGCTGATTGTATATCTTTTGACATCGGGCCGGGCGGCCCTAAAAGCCACAAGTCCTCTTCCAAAACACGTGTGCAATCGAATTTTCGATCTGTAACAGGGATATACAGAATAGCGAAATCCACTCGTAGATCCCTCACCCAATCCAGAACAAACCCACTCATCGCTTCGGCGACCTGCAATTGTACTTTGGGATATCGTTTTTGCGCTGCCAATAGCAGCGGCACAGATAGATTTTCGCTGATCGTAACGGGTAACCCCAAATGCACAACACCAGAGGGCTCCGCCTCATGTTCTATAATTTCTTCGCGGATTTGACTGACCTGATCAAGTAAAGATCTGGCACGACGAAACAAGATATCTCCCGCTTCAGTAGTCGTCACCCCACGAGGTCCACGAAACAGAAGTTGCACGCCTAAATCTTCTTCCATGTTTCGGACATGAAGGCTGAGCGCGGGTTGAGCAATGTTAAGCGTCTCTGCCGCTCTGGAAAATGAGCCACGTTCAACGATAGATAAAAAATACCTGAGCTGTCGCAGATCCATTCTGATCTCTTTTCATTATATCACAGGACCTGACTATATATTTTTACTATATAATTTACGCGCACGAAGATCAACTCTCCAGCGGCTATTTAGAAAATTCTTGCCTGATTGCATCACCGTGTTCATTTGCATCCGGTACGGCACCGAGCTCCGGCCTGCCGCCGTCCACAACAATGCCAGGAACCATCATCTGTATGGGACCATGAGGTGTTTCAACTGTATTGAAAATATTGTGCGGATGCTTACTCACTTCCTCTACTGTATTCACGCGACCAGATGCAATTCGGTGAGATTTTAAAAGCTCCAACGCTTCTTCACGCTCCAACCCTAAAAAGAAAGGAACCAGTTCTGCATCCAATGCCCCGCGATAGGCAACCCGGGAATCGTTGTCCTTATACCTGGGATCATCTTCAAGTTCCGGCCGTTCCAACACATTGCGGCAGAACTGTTGCCATTCCGGCTCATTTTGAATGGCTAACACCATCGCCTGCCCACCAGCGCACGCATAGCTGCCATAAGGCGCAATAGTAGGGTGATGAAGGCCAATCCGTTCAGGTGCCTTGCCGCCATAAGCATATTGCAGGTAAGGAACGTTCATCCAATCCATCAACGTATGAAACAGTGAAACCTCAATAAGGCGGCCCTTGCCGGTTCTCTCCCGCATGTAAAGAGCTTGAAAAACGGCTTGGGCTGCAGACATACCCGCCGAGATATCGCTCACTGATACGCCAACACGGGACGCACCCCATTCATTTCCGGTAATATAGGCAAGGCCTGTCTCGCCCTGCACCATGAGGTCGTAAGCCTTGTTATTGGCCATGGGTCCCTCACCTCCAAAGCCCACAAAGGAACAGACAATCAACCGAGGATATTGTTGACGCAAATCCTCCAGCGGAAATCCAAGTTCCGCGATTTTTCCCGGCGACAAATTTTGTATGAAAATATCAGCATCGGCAATCAAAGACGCCAACAAGGATTTATCTTTTTCATCACGCAGATTCAAACAGATAGATTCCTTACCCCTATTCAGCCAAACGAAATAAGAGCTCTGCTCTTTTACCAAATGATCATAATGACGTCCAAAATCTCCATCTGGACGTTCTATTTTGATAACCCGTGCGCCTGCATCTGCCAATTTCGATGAAAGATATGGTGCGCTAGCGGCCTGTTCGATAGAAACGACCAGTAAGCCCTCCAAATCTGCCTTGTTCCCAGTCTGCATTTCAATCCTTTGTCGTTTCGGCTTACCTATCTGTGAAGATATAATGCCAATACATATTAACTAGAGTGGCACAATATCACCCATCGGCTCTAACGCAAGACGAACGGATTGGGCTGTTCATCACCGTAGTCAATCCAGATGCATTTGGTTTCCAAATACTCCCAAATGGCTTCCTGCCCACTTTCACGACCAATGCCAGAAGATTTAAATCCGCCAAATGGCGCCATATAGCTGACTGTCCGGTAACTGTTGGTCCAGATATTCCCTGCTCGAATCTTCTTGGCCGCTGTGAACATGCGCTGCGTATCATTTGTCCAGACACCTGCTGCCAGGCCGTAATTGGTGTCATTGGCCAAGTGATAAGCCTCCTCATCCTCGCTGAATTTAATAACAGACAGGACAGGTCCAAAGACTTCTTGTTGGGCAATGCGCATATCATTGGTGACGTTGTCAAAGACCGTAGGTTCAATAAACCATCCGTCGCCGCATTCTGGTCGATCTGCCGCCTTGCCTCCCAAGACACATTTCGCGCCTTCCGTCCGGGCATCCTCAATACAGGACAGAATTTTTTCAAATTGCGGACGTGTCGTCACCGGGCCAACCTGCGTCTCCGAATTCATAGGGTCACCCATTTTTGCAACACTTGCCATAGTGATGAATTTTTCCAAAAACTCATCATGTATAGAGTCGTGAACCAACACGCGGGAGCCCGCAATACACGTTTGGCCAGTCGCTGCAAAAATGCCAGAAACGACGCCCCTTACTGCGTTATCAATATTGGCGTCAGGGAAGATAAGCTGCGCTGATTTCCCACCCAGTTCCAACGTCATGCGTTTAAAGCTGTTGGCAGCATTCTTAGCAATATGCCGCCCGCTCCCCTCTCCGCCAGTGAACGCAATTTTGTCCACATCAGGATGTGTTGTCAGCGCTTCTCCTACATCATGACCAAAACCAGTTACGACATTAATG
>NVRR01000037.1 GCA_002732675.1 Sneathiella sp.
GCTGGGGCCGCCCGGCAACTGAAACATCGTGCTTAAGTAAAGTTGGGCCTATTCACCGCCACCTCGCGGAGAATCGGGCCAGACATCTGCCCGCATCCGATCACAGAAATCGATAAGGTTGCGACACTCGCGAAGCGTCTCGCAAAGCGGGCTTTCAAGGGGCGCATACAGAATATTGGCCAGCAATCCATAAGCGCTGGCATCCGCAACATCCGGCTGTTCTCCCAGAAAATAGTCGGCGTCCCCAAGAAGTGCCGATAGCGCCCTGATATCGGCGTCTCCTTTTGCGTAAATTTCTGCGTTGCTATGGCGAGAGATACCTTGTGACATCAGATTCCGAAGAACCATTTTGCGGATTTTTCGGGATATGATTGGCCTAATCAAGCTCGGGATATGGCTAAACACCAGGGGGCCAAAGATGTCCCAACCGGTGTCATCAATCCAGCGACTATGCATCAGTACAAAATACAGATGTTCCTCGACCATACGGCGGATCAGTATCCCCTTGGCCTTTTGTTGATCGTTTAGCGCCGTGTCGCCGTTGCAACCGGTCATGCGCTGAACCCGATCAATGATGATTTCACTATCGCCGATAACCTCGCCATCAATATTCGCAAACGGGATCTTGTTCTTGGGCCCGGCTTTGGTGAAGGACATCTGGATGTCATAGGGTATGCCGCGCATTCGGAGCCAGGTTTCCAGCTTCAAGCCAAACGGGCTCGGCTGCATTTGGAGAAAGGGCGGGAACTGATGCACGGTAATGGACGGCTGTATCATGAAAACCTCGTTGATTGCGTAAGGGGTTGAAAAGACCTAATATCAAACTCCAACTGACACCCTCCTGTCAGGAGTGTGCCGAGGTGCCATAAAAAGGATCATCATGCGACGCGCCGACCGGCTTTTTCAGATCGTGCAGATTTTGCAGCGGCAAAAAACCACTATCACAGCGGGTCATATGGCCGCCGAGCTGGAAGTGTCCGAGCGAACAATCTACCGCGATATTCAAGACCTGATGAGCAACAATGTCCCCATAGAGGGCGAACGCGGTGTCGGTTATATCCTACGGGAAGGTTACGATTTACCGCCGCTGATGTTTACCGAAGAGGAAATTGACGCCATCATGCTCGGTGTCCGGCTGGTGGAGGTTAAAAGCGATCCTGAACTGTCCCGCGCGGCAAAAGATGTCCTCGCCAAAATCGAGAATGTCCTACCGCCTGACCGGCGCTCCCTCCTGCAATCCGTCCGGTATATCGTCCCACAATTCGCAGCGCCGCCGTCCATTGCCATCAACATGCGGAAATTGCGCGCTGCCATTCGAAATTTACAAAAAATCGAGATGCAGTATCAGGATGTCTCCGGCACGATGACAACGCGGGTGATCTGGCCGCTATTAACGGTGCTCTTTGACCCGGTGCAGCTTTTGGTGGGGTGGTGTGAGCTTCGTCAGGGGTTTCGAAATTTCAGAATTGATCGAATTTCTTCCTTCTTGACGCTGGATCAACATTTTCACCACGCCAAAAAACAGGAGCTGAAGGCATATCTTGAAAATCAAAAGCAGGTCGATAAAGAATAGTCCTATAATCTCGAAAAAGCGGGATTTGTACCTCTATCACTTTCCATTTTGACAAAAGCCTCTATTATCGCCGCAGAATTCGGCAAACGCTTTAACCGACAGGGATAAACATATGCGACGCCAGCCCCAAAATGCTGTCTTTGCCGCCATCGATACGACCGATCTGGCGGCCGCCACCGAGCTTGGCCGAGCCCTGGGTCCGATTTCCGGTGGCATTAAGCTCGGCAAGGAATTTTTCACGGCTTTTGGCCCGCAAGGAGTCATGACCGTTGCTGGCGACATGACACCGTTATTCCTCGACCTAAAATTTCACGATATTCCCAACACGGTCGCAGGCGGCGTGCGTGCCGCTGCCAAAGTGATCCGGCCAAATATGCTGACCATTCATGGAAGCGGTGGCCCCGCCATGATCCGCGCCGCTGCCGATGCCTCTGCTGAATTTGGGCCCGAACGTCCGCTGATCCTTGCCGTGACGGTGCTCACCAGTATGGATGACGCGGATTTGGCCGCAGTTGGCGTTAGCAGCACGGCCGAGGACCAGGTTCTGCGGCTGGCCGCGCTGGCGCAGGAGAATGGTGCCGATGGCGTCATTTGCAGCCCGAGGGAAATCACCGCGATCCGCAAAATCTGCGGCCCTGAATTCAAACTGGTTGTCCCCGGTATCCGCCCCAAAGGCGCCGCCCTTGGAGACCAAAAACGGGTCAAACCCCCGGCAGACGCCATGGCCGACGGCGCCAGCTATCTGGTTATTGGCCGCCCTATCACCGGCGCCGACAACCCCGCTGCTGCCGCGGCAACAATTATCCGGGAATTGGCGGCCTGAATGACGATTCAGGCGAAGATATGCGGGCTTAACGACGCCTCAGCTGTGAACGCGGCCGTTGACAATGGCGCGCGTTTTATCGGCTTCGTCTTTTACCAGCCCAGCCCGCGCAATGTCACACCTGCACAAGCCGCTGAACTGGCCGTCCTCGCCCCGGAGACAGTCGAAAAAGTCGGGCTTTTTGTAAATCCCGACGATGCCCTGATCCAATCCGCACTGGACGCCATATCATTAGACTGGATACAACTGCATGGATCAGAAACCGTTGCGCGTGTTGCGGCGATTAAACAAAAGTTTGGCGTACCTATTCTGAAAGCGATAAAAATTGCCGAAAAAAGCGATTTTGAAACAGCGAAAAGCTTCCAAAACGTCGCAGATATGTTGCTGTTCGACGCGAAAGCGCCTAAAACCATGGAAAATGCCCTTCCCGGCGGAAATGGACTGGTTTTTGACTGGCGGATGATGCGGGGACTGGATATATCCCTTCCATGGATGCTGGCAGGTGGGTTGAACGCGGACAATGTCGCCGATGCCGTGACGATTAGTGGAGCAGCGCGCGTTGACACCTCCTCTGGCGTGGAATTTGAGCCAGGACGCAAGGATCCGAGCGCTATTGCTGCCTTTTTGAAGGCCGTGACGGAAATCGACGCAGAATAGAAATTTGAGGCTAAGATCGTTATGTCGAAACTGAACACGTACCGGGCCGGGCCGGATGATACAGGCCATTTCGGCATTTTTGGCGGACAATTTGTCGCCGAAACCCTGATGCCGTTGATCCTGGAGCTGAATGCGGCCTATGAAGCCTCCAAGAAGGATCCGGAATTCGCGGCAAAGCTCTCTGGCCTGCTCAAGCATTTTGTCGGCCGAGAATCCCCGCTCTATTTTGCCGAACGTCTGACCGAGCATTATGGTGGCGCCAAGATTTACCTGAAACGCGAAGATCTCAACCATACCGGCGCCCACAAGATCAATAATTGTATGGGGCAAATCCTGCTGGCGCTTAAAATGGGCAAGAAGCGGATTATCGCAGAAACCGGCGCCGGACAGCATGGCGTCGCCACAGCGACCGTCGCCGCCCGTTTTGGCCTAAAATGCGCCATCTATATGGGCGAAACCGATATTGAGCGGCAAAAGCCTAATGTCTTTCGTATGAAATTGCTGGGCGCCGAAGTCATCCCCGTCTCATCGGGCTCGCGTACCTTGAAGGACGCTCTTAATGAAGCGTTGCGCGACTGGGTGACCAATGTCGACGATACTTTTTATATCATCGGCACGGTGGCGGGCCCACATCCTTATCCGGTAATGGTACGTGATTTTCAGAATATCATCGGTGAGGAAACGCGCCGTCAGATGATGGAACAGGAAGGGCGACTGCCCGATACCCTGCTCGCCTGTATAGGCGGCGGATCGAATGCCATTGGCCTGTTCCACCCGTTTCTGGATGACGAAGACATTGATATCATTGGTGTTGAGGCCGCCGGCCATGGCATTGAAACCGGCCAACATGCAGCATCGATCAAGGGTGGCAAGCCGGGTATCCTGCATGGCAACCGGACTTATTTGCTGCAAAACGACGATGGCCAGATCACCGAAGCGCATTCGATCTCGGCAGGGCTTGATTATCCCGGCATTGGGCCCGAGCATTCCTGGCTCAATGATATCGGCCGGGTAAAATATGTGAGCGCGACGGACACCCAAGCGCTGGAGGCTTTTCAGCTTTGCTGCAAACTGGAAGGGATCATCCCGGCGCTGGAATCTGCCCACGCCCTGGCGTATCTTGAAACGCTGGCACCGAGCTTGCCAAAAGACCATCTGATCGTTGTCAATCTGTCAGGGCGCGGGGACAAGGACATTTTCACCGTTGCCGATGCGTTGGGAGTTACGTTGTGAGGGAAACCCGTATTGACCGGAGATTTAAAGAGCTCAAAGCCGACGGCCGCGCTGCCTTTGTCACCTACGTGATGGCGGGTGATCCGAACTACGCGACATCGCTGGAGATTGTCAAAGGCCTGCCCGCAGCGGGTGCCGATCTTATCGAGGTTGGCTTGCCTTTCACCGATCCTATGGCCGATGGTCCGGCCATCCAGCAAGCGGGGCTTCGGGCGTTGGCGGCCGGCGCAACCTTGAAATCCACGCTGAAGCTGATTTCAGAGTTCCGCGAAACCGATGATGACACACCAATTGTCCTGATGGGCTATTACAACCCGATTTACGCCTATGGCGTCGATACCTTTCTGGTGGATGCGAAAGCCGCCGGGATAGACGGTCTGATCGTTGTCGATCTGCCATCAGAGGAAGATAGTGAGCTTTGCATCCCCGCACTCAAAGCCGGACTTAATTTTATCCGTCTGGCGACCCCAACGACGGACGACCAGCGGCTGCCACGAGTTCTCGCCAATTCATCGGGTTTCCTGTATTATGTCTCCATCGCCGGGACGACGGGTGCGGCGGCGCCGAGCCCAGTGGATGTGGAGGTGGCGCTGACCCGGATACGCAAGACGGCGAAGTTGCCCATCGCCGTTGGGTTTGGTATCCGCACGGGCGCACAAGCTGCGGAAATTGCGAAAATCGCCGACGGCGCGGTTGTCGGAACGGCCCTGGTGGAACAAATCGCTCTTGGCAACGACGATGCGGATGCGCTAAAACGAGTACTTGCTTTGGCGACGGAAATTTCCGTCGGCATCCGAAGCATAGATAAAAGCTGATAGGACTGATCCATGAATTGGCTGACAAACAAGGTTCTTCCAAAATTCCGCGAATTGACCGCGCGGCAAGAAACACCGGATAATCTCTGGATTAAGTGCCCCGACTGCGGTCAAATGCTGTTCCACAGTGATCTAGAGGCAAACCAGAATGTCTGTAGTCATTGCGAACATCATATGCGCATCGGACCAACGACGCGATTTACAGCGCTTTTTGACAACAGCCGATATGACCTGATTGAATTGCCGGAAGTGCCGGTAGATCCGCTTAAATTCCGGGATTCCAAAAAATATACCGAGCGGCTGAAAGATGCCCGCAACAAAACCGGTGATCGCGACGCCATGAAAGTCGCTCATGGCAAGATCGACGGCAACCCCGCCGTTGTTGCTGTTCAGAATTTCAATTTTATGGGCGGTTCGTTAGGGCTTGCCGTTGGCGAAGCGATCATTGCAGCGTCGAAGCTGGCGATTTTGCAAAAAGCGCCGCTGATCCTGTTTGCGGCCGCCGGAGGGGCCCGGATGCAGGAAGGCATTCTGTCCTTGATGCAGATGCCGCGCACAACCGTTGGTATTCAACGGCTGAAGGAATCCCGGCTGCCATTTATTGTTGTTCTCACCGATCCGACCACCGGTGGCGTCACGGCGTCATATGCGATGCTGGGTGATATCCAGATCGCAGAGCCCGGTGCGCTGATCTGTTTTGCTGGTCCGCGCGTGATTGAGGAAACCATCCGCGAAAAACTTCCCGAAGGCTTCCAGCGCGCCGAATTTTTGTTAGAGCATGGCATGCTCGATATGGTGGTGCATCGCCGGGACATGCGCGATACATTGTCGCGGGTTATCGACCTGATCGGCAACAAACTTAAAAAACCCTCGGCAATACCGGCCAAAAAGGCCCGCAAGGCGGTCCCTGTGAAAGTAGAAGACGCCAAGGACGACAACGTCAAGCCGGAATCTGCTGATGTTACCGCGCCAGAGACCAAAGACCTAAAAGCCGCCGAATAGGCGATAATCATACATGGCCGCCTTCAAGAGCGATACCATTCTGGCACGGCTGATGACCTTGCATCCGAAGATCATTGACCTGTCCCTTGATCGCATGTGGCAGATACTGGAAAAGCTGGATCATCCGGAACGGCGGCTACCGCCCGTCCTGCATGTTTCCGGCACCAATGGCAAAGGATCGCTGCTCGCTTACCTCCGGGCCATACTCGAAGCCGCCGGATATCGGGTCCACGTTTATACGTCGCCGCATCTGGTGCGGTTTGCTGAACGCATCCGTCTGGCTGGCGATGTTATTGACGAAGAGCGCCTGGGTGATACCCTGACCTATTGCGAAACAGCCAACGGCCCAACGCCCATTACCTATTTTGAGATCACAACGGCGGCAGCCTTTCATGCTTTCGCCGAGACGAAGGCTGATATTCTTCTGCTGGAAACCGGGCTTGGCGGGCGCCTTGACGCCACCAATGTGATTGAGCGGCCTATGGTCACGGCCATTACCCCCATATCCCAGGATCACGCGCAGTATTTAGGGACTGACCTTGCGGGCATTGCCGGTGAAAAGGCCGGGATCATGCGGCCAAATGTACCCGTCGTCATCGGTCCGCAAAGTGATATCGTTCTCGCGGCTTTACGGGAAAAAGCGCAAGGCTTGGCGGCGATTCCCTATATTTGCGGCGAAAATTGGGCTTTTTCCGCCGCTAAAGATAGATGGACATATCAAGGCCTTAACGGCGAAACCAGCTACCCGCTCCCGGCCTTGCATGGCGTGCATCAAACATCCAATGCGGCAACAGCCCTCGCCTGCCTTGACCAATTAACAGGGTTTAAGGTGACTTCGGCTGATATTAGGCAAGGCCTGCAAACAGTGTCTTGGCCGGCGCGTATGCAGCGACTTACCGGAGGGGCATTGCTGGATGACATCCCTGGTCATGTGGAAGTCTGGCTCGACGGCGGCCATAATCCGGCGGCGGCGGAACAGATCGCCAAAAGTTTTGTGCAAATGAATGCGGCGGATCCCAAGCCAACCTATTTGATTGCAGGCATGCTCAACACCAAGGATCAGACGTCGTTTTTTACCGGACTAAAGGCAATTATCGAAATGGGCTATTGCGTTCCGATTCACGGCGAAGCAGCAGCGACACCTGAAGAAGAACTTGCGGTCTTAGCTCGAAGGGCCGGGGTCGATATGAGTGCAAAACCCAGCTTGTCTGCTGCCATCACCAACCTGAAACCGAGGCTCGCCGAAAAACCTAGCCGCCTGCTAATTGCCGGTAGCCTTTATCTTGCGGGTCAGGTTTTACGAGAAAATGGTTAGATTTCAGGGTGCAAGGCGATATCCGCCTGTTTCCGTAATAAGGATTGTTGCCGAAGAGGGTTCTTCCTCAATTTTCTGGCGCAGACGGTAAATATGGGTCTCAAGCGTATGGGTCGTCACGCCGGCATTATATCCCCAGACTTCGTTCAGCAGAATATCCCGTGACACCACTTTTTTCCCGGCACGATAAAGATATTTCAGGATAGAGGTTTCTTTTTCCGTCAATCGGACTTTCTGCGCCGTTTCCTTATGGACCATCAGCTTGTTCGCCGGGCGGAAACTGTAGGGACCAATGGTAAAAACCGCATCTTCGCTTTGTTCATGCTGGCGCAGCTGGGCGCGAATACGGGCAAGCAGAACGCCTATACGGAACGGTTTCGTCACGTAATCATTGGCACCGGATTCAAGGCCCAAAATCTGATCGCTGTCGCTGTCCTGCGCTGTCAGCATTATAATAGGCGCCTTTATCCCGGCTTTGCGGATCAATTTGCAGGCTTCGCGCCCGTCCATATCCGGCAGTCCCACATCCAGTAGGATCAAGTCGAAATGACCTGCCTTGACTTTTTCCAGCGCCGAAGTGGCCGTATCGGCCTGCATGGTGATAAACTCTTCATGCAGGTCAAGTTGTTCCGCCAGAGTTTCCCGGAGACTGTTATCATCATCCACCAGAAGAATTTTTTTGCCGCCCGTCATCATCAAAGTCCCTGTTCAATCCTGATTTCAGAGCCTCAAGAGCGCCCCGCCTGTCCTAGAAATTGGTGCCACAATCACGTATTCAAGGTCTAAACTGGCAGTCACCCCCCATATTTCACACAGATGTGATCCTGCCTCACGTGATGATCACGCCTTTGTCAGGCACATCTTGCCGGAAGAAATGAAAAAAATAAAGCGTCCTGCCATATAACAATAGACCCACTTTACGCAATTGCAGTACATTCATGGGTCCTGACCCTCGAAAACCGGAACAGTATGAGCGAGAATAAGAAAAATAGAGCCGCGTTAAAAACACTCCGCTTCGTCGATCGGGCCATTGCGGATTTGCGCCGCGGTTTGCCAGTCATTGTGTGCGGCCCGGAAGAAGCGTCGTTAGTTCTAGCAACAGAAATGGCCTTTACCGCAGAGCTGGAAGCTCTCGCGGAATTGGGCGATGACGCACCTATACTGGCGCTCACCTCCCATCGCGCCAATGTCTTGCATGTGAAACCGACCGGCGATAGTGCCGTTCGCCTGAAAATCGAAGACTGGATGGACGCGCCCCTGATGCGGGCCCTTGCCGATGCAACCCATGATCTCGATCAGCCTTTTCGCGGGCCATTCACGCGGCTAAAGGGCGCCTTGCCGAAGACCCTTCCGGGGGCGATAAAACTCGTCAAACTGGGCCGATTGCTCCCTTCTGTATTGGCCTCAACGGTCTCTAAGGACCGGATCAAAGCCCTCGCGGCCGCGGAAGACATATCGGTGGTTGAGCTTGATGATATTAGCCGGTTTGAAGAAACCGCTGCCCTGCAGCTCAAGCCCGTGGCGTCGGCAAAAGTACCCCTTCAGGGGGCCGAGAATACGACCATCCATGCCTTTCGTCCGCAAGATGGCGGCATCGAGCACCTGGCGATCGTTGTCGGAGATCCAAACCGCAGCGAACCTGTTCTGGCACGCTTGCATTCGGAATGCTTTACCGGCGATCTGATCGGGTCGCTTAAGTGTGATTGCGGCGAACAGCTGCGCGGTGCCCTCAAAGCCATCAACGACCAAGGAGGCGGAGTGCTACTTTATCTCGCCCAAGAGGGGCGCGGCATTGGGCTGGTCAATAAACTCCGTGCCTACAAGCTGCAAAGCGACGGCTTTGATACGATTGATGCTAACGAACGGCTCGGCTTTGATGCGGATGAGCGTGTCTTCCAGCCCGCAGCAGAGATGTTTCGCCTGCTCGGCTTTCAAAAAGTCCGGCTGATGACCAATAATCCGGAAAAAATCGAAGGCCTTACCCGACATGGAATTGAGGTGACGGAACGCGTCTCTCACGCCTTTCCGTCCAACACCCATAACGAGTTATATCTGGCGACAAAACGCAAACGCAGCGGACACTATCTCTAAATTGCCTTTCACCCGGCATAATTTGCCCAAACAATTTGATTTCTGTTCGGTAAAAAGCCTCTTTTAGGCGAAATTACTGGCACGCTCTTTGCTTCTATATGGGTAAGGAGAAATATATGTCGATCAATGCTGTAACAAGTGACCCATACGCCTATCTCGATCGCGCGCTGCCCGGCGATCAAGTTGCCCAATATGTGCCGGCAACGAAAACGAAAGATGGCCAGCCAATGGCCGACAACTCTGGCTTTGGCGAAGACGGGTTTGGCTTTGATGACTTTCTCGATATTATCAACCCGCTTCAACATATTCCCGTCATCTCGTCTTTGTATCGCGAGATAACCGGGGACGAGATCAGCCCGGGATCGCGCATGATCGGTGGTACGATCTTTGGTGGCGGTATCGGTCTTGCCGTCTCCTTCGTTAATTCCGCCATAGAAGACAGTACAGGCAAAGACGTTGGCGGACATATATTAGGGCTGTTCTCTTCCGAAGATGATGGTGGTAGTGAAGAACTTCTCGCTGTTGCGCCGAAAGCGGATGAAATTCAGGTGCCTGCGGCACCATTGGCTTCTCCGCCACAATCGTTACCACAAGCACTGCCGCAAACGTTGCCGCCACCATCGCAGACCGCCGTTCCAATCAGTCTGGAATGGAAGGGCAATAAACCCGATCTCCTGCTTAATCTTGAAAAAGCCAAGTCCCTGCAAAGCAAGGAATTAACGCCAGAGCAATTAAATGCCGTCATCCGGAGTTTCCATACCTCTCCGGCTTCTCCAATAACCACAGCGCCACAGGCCGCCGCCGCATATCAGCAGTCGACTCTTATCGCCGAAAATAGCGCTGTTCCCAGAGATACTTACGCTTTCCCAGAGACCGTAACACGTTAACATATCTTGCGCGGCGTCACGGATGACAATCGCGGGCGCCACCGCTAGACTATATCAATGGATATTGAGGTGACATGGCTTGCCGGGTCAAAAGCGTTGTTACGCTACGGCTCCGTCGAAATGGATTGCGCCCTTGGCAAGGCGGGAATTACGGCGAACAAGCGCGAAGGTGACCACGCAACACCCGTCGGGCGGTTTCCACTGCGGTTTCTGTTTTACCGGGGCGATAAACTTGGCAAACCACAAACAACGTTGGCAGGTCAGGAAATCAGCCCGTTTGATGGTTGGTGCGACGCCCCCGATCACCCCCGGTATAATCAATATGTCCGCATTCCTTTTAGCGCCAGTCATGAACGGCTATGGCGAGAAGACGATCTCTATGATCTTGTGATTATTCTGGGCCATAACGACGCGCCAGCTGTAGCGGGGGATGGTAGTTGTATTTTCCTGCATGTGGCTCGTAATGATTATCAGGGGACTGAGGGCTGCGTTGCCCTCAAAAAACAGGATTTACTGACGTTATTGGCGGCGTTGGACGGAGATAGCCATCTCACCATTCTGCCAGCAACAGAATAAGCCGGTTATTCCGGGACAGCTCTTGTCCCAAAAACGGCTGTGCCAACACGGACAGACGTCGCGCCAAACTGAATGGCCGTTTCGAAATCAGCACTCATACCCATGCTCAGGTGATCCAGATTATTCCGCGCGGCAATTTTCGCCAACAGCGCGAAATGCGGCGCCGGTTGTTCCGCAGCAGGCGGAATACACATCAAACCCACCACCTTCAATCCCAGCTCATCACGGCATTCGCGGATAAAGGCATCGGCCTCCGCCGGTGATACTCCCGCCTTTTGCGCCTCTTCGCCGGTATTCACCTGAATATAAACAGGCAAATGCCTGTCGGCTGCCTGCATTTCCTTGGCCAGAACCCGCGCCAGCTTTAATCGGTCGACCGTTTGAATGACATCAAAAAGCGCCACGGCGTCTTTCGCCTTGTTGGTTTGCAAGGGGCCGATCAAATGCAGCTCTACGTCCGCGAATTGCTGTCGGAGCGTTGGCCATTTTCCCGCGGCTTCCTGAACCCGGTTCTCTCCAAACTGTTTATGCCCGAGGCGAAGAGCTGCTTCGACCCGTTCAAGCGGTTGCTTTTTACTGACCGCAATCAAATCGACCTCTGTCGGCTTCCGGTCCCATTTATCGCAGGATGCCGTCATACGCTCCCGGACTTCCGAAAGGTTTTGTGAAATATCTGTATCGTTTTGGGGCATAGATGAGGACATCATAACTTTCCGTATTCCTAGGGCATAAGGAGAGTATCACGGCCTCATTGGAAGCTCAATTCCGCAGTATTGGCAGGCGAACTTCAACAATTAGCGCTATGGCGCCAATAAATGCGCAATTTGGTGCGATTAATCGGAAAAAGCCGGTAATTTCTGAAAATTAGCGTTTCGCCGGAAGATACCCAAATTGCTCCATAACGTCGCCATGGGTCCCGACAATTCTATCGACCTGGTCCTGGGACAGCACCGTTTTCCATTGTCCCGCCTTGCCAACCCGGAAAAACCGTTCGGTCTTATCTGATTGTTCGTTAAACCCGCCGCTTTCCTCTTGTTGGCGCGATGCAGCAAAAGACGAAAACTTTATCGCTTTCTTCAAGCGCGCCTTGGGCGGCTTTAATCCCAAGAACTTTGCAAGGCCACCGAATGTTTTTTCTGGCTTATAGAGCATGTCTTCATAGCGCATGACATTCAGGCCAGATTTATCCATATTTTGCCAGGACGACACATGGCTCGACCAGGATCCCAGATAATCGATGGTTTTTCTGTCCGTTTCCGCACTGTGACCTGCAGGATCGATTAGCATGGTAATTCCGTCATCAAGAGAGAGGCCATAGTGACTAGACAAGGAGATCACCACATCCAGTGGATTGCGCAGAATATAAACCGCGCCTGCCGTATACTCGGGAGTAATCAACGGAATATCGTGGCTTTTGCCGAGCCAATGGTGGGTTTTAACGAAAACGGAATCCGGTCGGGTTCTGCTATACGCCTGATGCACCCGCGGACGTAAGGTGGCTATTTCTTCTTCAGAAAAGCTGGAATAGGGCTTTCCGGTCACATTCTCAAACCAGATCTTATTGCCGTCCCCGATAGTAAAGTGTGTAAGCTCATTAATATTCGCGGGCCGATCTGCATCGAGCAACAGATTATGCAAAAATGTCCGCACCCAAGTATTTCCCGATTTCGGATAGGATGCCAGCCAAATAATACCGCCCATATTACTTTCTCGCTGTCAATTGTTGGGGCTAGTCTGGGAGATAACCAAACAGCTTCATAGTGTCATAGTGACATTTCACAATTTTTTCCACCTGCTTGTCTGATAATATGTCTTCCCATTGCCCTGACTTCCCGGCCCGGAAAAATTTTTCGTTTTTATCCGACTGCTCAATGAAACCACTTTCGTCCTCCTGCTTACGAACAACATCAAAGGAAGAAAACTGAATTGCCTTATCAAGCCGCTCCGTTGGCGGATTTAGGCCCATAAACCGCGCCATACCGCCAAATGTCTCTTCTGGCCTGTCCAGCATATCTTCATAGCGCATGATATGCATATGCTGGCGGTTGATATTCATCCAGGAGTTCACATGGCCAGACCAAGAGCTGCAAAAAACTTCCATATCAGTGTCAGTAGCGCCAAAATAGGCTGTGCTATTGTTCGCAAAGTCGATGGCGTTGTCCAATGTCATTGCAAAGTGGTCAGCCAAGGAAATAATAACGTCTAGCGGATTTCGAACAATATAAATAGCGCCGGCCGTATATTGCATCGTGATGAGTGGTGTATCAGAAACCGACCCTAGGACACTGTGCGTTTTAACAAATACAGAATCTGGAGAACTTTCTGTGAACGCCTTATGAACCTTGGAAATAAGCCCTAGAATTTCATGTTTGGAAAATTCCTCAAAGGGCTTCCCTCCTACTCTTTCATACCACTCTATTTTTCCATCAGCGAGTGAAAATATGCTCAATTGATTGATATCAAATGGCTCTTTAGGGTTAAGTAGCAGGTTATGGATAAATGTCCGCGTCCAAGTATTCCCGGATTTAGGATAAGATGCCAGCCAAATAATGCCACCCATGACTACTTTCCACCATACTTACTTCGACTAATTTACCCAAATACTACCTGTCAGGCAACAAAAAAAGAGGGCAGGAAACCTGCCCTCTTCTATTTCGACAAACTCTCTCAGATTAGAAGGAGAGAGCCGTACCGACGAAGAACGTGCTTGTCCGATCAGCCATTCTGGTTGCCGTGCTTGATACCAAGTTGTTGTCATCAATCTGTACACCGCCAAAGGCTGTGATGCCAGGGCCGAGTGTGTACTGGCCACCGATGACCCAAGTATCCTGCTCATCAAGAGTGTTAGTGTTAGTAAGCAGATTATTTCCCTGCCTCTGAACCTGATCATAGGTCGTCTTGGAATATTGAACACCAACAGCCCATGGACCCATGCCGTATTTCAGACCGGCAGACCATGCCTTAGAGTCGTTATCTTTGACGCCACCGAGGTTCGAGTCCCTACTATAGCCAGCACCAAGTGTGAAGCCAGCAAACCCAACGGATGCACCGAAGGAGTATTCAGACTGATCTTCAGTCGCCGCTACTGTTGTTGCAGCCACTGCTACAATAGGCGCACCTGTCGTCGTGCTAACTGCACCGGTGTATGTTGCACCTACAGTAGTAATACTGTTATTGACAGAGGCTTTTTGATAAGCTGCGGAAGCCGCGACATTTACCCCACCGAATTTGTTGACATAGTTGGCAGCTGCTGACCAACCGCGGTCAACACCGCTCTCGGTCTGTGGCGCTCTATACTGAGACGCACCAGACGAACCAGTTTCAGCACTTCCGTCCGGAACATAAGAAGCGCCCAACTGGAAGCCAGCAAAACGCGGTGTGAAGTAGGTGATTTTATCCTTGTCAGCAAACATGTTCGGGCGGGTTGTGTTGCCCTGACCCGTCGGATAGATGTTGGCTGAGTCAGCAGAAAACATCGGAACCGGTGATGGGCTTGTGTAATGCATCAAGTAACCAGCACTGTCTTCAGAGCCAAGCAGTACGCGACCGAATGAACCTTCGATGAAAACGTATGTTTCGTCGATCTGGTCGCCACTTGTATAGGCTTCAAGCTGAACATTGGCACCAAATTTCAGGCCGTTGTCCAAAGTTGTTGAGCCCGTGAAGAAAATTTCGCCTTCCTGTGTCATCTTGTCAGGAATACGGTTAGTGCCAGAAGGTTCATCCGCACTCTGATAGAAATATGTTGACTGCATGTAGCCGCCAACACCGAGTTTGATTTTATCTGCTGCAGAAGCACTTCCTGCAACAAAAGCACTGGCAGCGACAAGTGCTGTTGTGCCCAAGATTACTTTTTTCATTTTGGTCTCCCCTCTGCTTATAAAAAGCTAGAGAACTAAATTAATAACAGACGCTAGGGCAAGAAAAACCCCGTTAGCCAAGGCCGAGTAAAGAAGGTTAACGCCCTTTCGGTCAAGCAGTAGGCGCCGCAGTTTTCCCCGAAAAAGCCTGACTGTGCTGAAAAAGTCACAATTGGCGCTCTAGGCCAACCTGTTTAGTTTTCAATCCTCTACGACAATATTCGACGATTGCCTCTCAGATACACTACATCTTGTGCTCACCTGCGTCGCTGTTTGCTATTTTGGCCGGTATTTTATATTTTCCCCTGTTGTGGCGACCTTTAAGCTGGAGTAAAGTGCGGTTCTTGATTTTGTCCCGACGAACATGTTTATTTGTACGGGCTTCCTTGGGCTTCAGAGGTTTGTGAATGGCGACGCGACGTTTAAAATTATTTATTATTGTGGGGAGCCTCGCTGGCCTTGTCCTGACCGGATGCGATGCGGATCTCAGCACTGATTCCACATTTCCGGAAAAATCTCGCAGAGAAGTCTATCAAGCCGGCAACGCACCGGATGACACGATCTTCGGTAAAGGCGGGATTTTTGGCGATGACGACAAGTCGCTTCAAGATGGCGGCGGTGGCGGTGGTCTTGGAGTGAATGCCTATTTATGGCGGGCGTCCCTCGATACACTTGCCTTTATTCCGTTATCGTCCGCGGATCCGTTTGGCGGTGTGATCATTACCGACTGGTATTCCCCGCCGGAATCGCCAAGCGAACGGTTCAAGCTAACCGTCTATATCCTGGACCGCCGCCTGCGCGCCGATGGATTACGTGTTTCCGCCTTCAAGCAAAACCGGGACACCTCCAACCAGTGGATACCGGTAGAGCTGACGCCGAAAGTAACCACGGATATTGAAAATGCTATTCTAACCCGGGCAAGAGAGCTCAGGGTTGCACGAGAAGGCGAATAACCTCCGACGACAGGCCGTGGCGAAAAATCCCTTTTATGTCGGAAGCGGATCGGCCCGAACCTGTTGTCTAATAACATGAAATTCAGGACAGAACGGGAAGACATGCATGTCCCGCTATAATGCAAAAGAAACCGAGGCCAAGTGGCAGGCCATCTGGGCGGAGCAGAAATGCTTCGAAGTCGAAGCTGACCCCTCCAAGCCCAAATATTACGTACTCGAGATGTTTCCCTATCCTTCCGGGCGTATCCATATCGGTCATGTACGCAATTACACCATGGGCGACGTGGTGGCCCGTTATAAAAAGGCACAAGGCTTTAATGTGCTGCATCCCATGGGGTGGGACGCCTTTGGCCTGCCCGCCGAGAATGCCGCCCGCGATAAAGGCGTGCATCCGGCTGAATGGACCTATGCCAACATCGCCCATATGCGCGATGAGCTAAAGGCCATGGGATTATCGCTTGATTGGAGCAAGGAAATCGCCACTTGCCATCCCGGCTATTATGGCCAGCAGCAACGGTTGTTTCTCGATTTCCTCGACAAGGGCCTGGTTTACCGTAAAGAAAGCTGGGTCAATTGGGATCCGGTCGATATGACCGTGCTCGCCAATGAACAGGTGATCGACGGCAAGGGCTGGCGCTCTGGCGCCACGGTCGAAAAGCGTAAACTGAACCAGTGGATGTTCCGCATCTCCGATTATAGCGAGGAGCTACTGGATTCCCTCGAGAAACTGGATCGCTGGCCGGACCGGGTCCGGCTGATGCAGCAGAACTGGATTGGTCGCTCCCAGGGCGCTCATGTCTCGTTTGATATTATCGGCGAGGATGATCCGCTCGAAATATATACGACGCGTCCCGACACACTCTTTGGCGCTAGCTTTATGGCCATCGCCGCTGATCATCCGCTAACCCAGAAGCTGGCCGCACAAGACAGCAGAATTG
>NVRR01000038.1 GCA_002732675.1 Sneathiella sp.
ACCTGCGTGAATTATATAGGCCCGATCAATCAATCCCAAGGTCTCTCGAACGTTGTGATCTGTGATCAGAACGCCAATTCCGCGCTTGGTCAAATGACGTACCAAATTCTGAATATCTCCTACAGCAATGGGATCAATGCCCGCGAGCGGCTCGTCGAGCATGATATAGTTCGGCTGTCCTGCGAGCGCGCGGGCGATTTCCACGCGGCGGCGTTCTCCGCCGGAAAGGGCAACAGCCGGGGTCCGGCGCAAATGTGTAATAGAAAACTCCGCGAGCAGGCCTTCCAGCATACTTTCACGTTTTTCGCGGACAGGCTCGACCAACTCCAACACAGCACGAATATTCTGCTCGACGTTCAAGCCGCGGAAGATTGAGGCTTCCTGGGGGAGATATCCAATGCCGAGACGGGCCCGGCGATACATAGGTAATGAGGTGACGTCGCGCCCGTCGAGAATAACGGAGCCATAATCTGGGTTCAACAAGCCGGATATAATATAAAAGCAAGTGGTTTTCCCGGCCCCGTTTGGCCCCAATAAACCGACAGCCTCTCCGCGGTTGACGGTAATGTCGACACCGCGCAAAATCGGCCGTTTTTTGAAAGATTTACCAATATTCTGGGCTACTAAGCCGGAATTTTCAGCAATCAGACGCGGGCCTTTTTCTGCGTCAATGGTACTCATTCTTACGATTTCCCTCTATCCTACTGATCCATCTTTTGCTCGGGAACAAAGATACCCCGAACACGGCCCGACTTGCCTTCGGTCGCCGGACCCCCATCGACCCGGCTTTTCCCTGTTATCAGATCCAGGGTCATTTTTTCGCCGCGCAACACGTTCTTTCCTTGGGTTAGCACCACATTTCCCATCAGGTCAACGCGTTTGTTCCGAACATCGTATGTGCCGGTGTCCCCTTGTGCCGTTTCGCGGGGGCTGGAAAGAAAGACATTCCCTGTCGCATCAATTTTCCGAATGTTTGCAGGCGCCCCTTCAATCGACGATTTTTTGTCGGAATAAAAAACAACAAGCTTGTCGGAGCGCATCCGGATTTCACCTTGTACAACCTCGACTTTACCGATAAAGACGGCCGTCTGTTTGTCTTGCCGGATTTCCAATGAATCCGCCGTTATTTCCAAGGGCAGATTGGTGTCGAACGCGCCATTGGACTGTGCCGCCGCATCAGATGCAGTATGGAGGCTGAATAGAAGCAAAGCCACAAGGAAAATGCTTGACGTCAGGACGGGCGGAATATGGTGTTCAGTTTTCATTGGTTTATGCCCTAAGGATTAATTTTTAGCCTGACATTGCCTTCGAACCGGAGCCTGCCGCTGATCTCGTCGACGACAAGGCTGTCCGCCTCAATCGCGCCAAGTGGCCCATGTCCCGTGATCGGGTTCGGGCTGACAATACGGCGTTTTTTCAAGTCCACATTGGCTGAATTAGCAGTAAGTTGGTTTCCTGTATCGGAAAAGATATTGATCTCGCCGAAAAGTTTAAGCAAGCCGGTATCCGGATCGAGCTCGCCTTCCGGCGCTGACAGGGAAATCCAGTTACCAGATTTAAGCGTAATGTCAGCTTGCAGGTTTTTAAGCACCATTAACGGATCGTCCACCGTCTTCTGTGTCGCTGTATCGGCTGTCACCACATAATGCTGGCTGCTGCGGTCACTGGCGGAGAAGCGCGGGTTTTTCATGGTCAGGCTATCGTCCGTCAAGGTGACGTCGGCGTAGTCCAGGGTAAACCCTTCTTCTTTGTCCAGGTTCGGCAATATAAAGGCCAGGCTAACCAGCAAGATGGCCAGCCCCAGCAGGATAAACTTGATAATCGCGACGAAATGGCTGTAGCCAGAATTGAACTTCAGGTCTATTAGGCTCGGCGTTCCAATAAAATCCCGGGTACCGGCAAGGGTCTCGCCACTGATTTTATCATCCGTCGGGAGAGCATCAATATTTTTCATGGGCTCAGACCACCCCGCTGCGGAGGCAGTCATGAACGCTGATAATGCCAAGGATGTCCGTACCCTCGGTAACGAACAGACAGGTAATGCCGTTAAAGCCTGTTGAATTCATCTGCGCCAGGGCTTCCCCCGCGAGGGCGCGTGCGGAAATGGTCTGGGGGTCAGGGGTCATGACGTCGCGGGCCTTTTTACCAAGAAGGTCCGGCCCCATATGGCGCCGTAAATCCCCATCTGTAATAATCCCGATCAAACCGCGGATTTCGTCCTGAATGCCAACGCAGCCAAAGCTTTTCGAAGAAATTTCTAGCAAAGCATCACTCATCAGGTGGTCCTGACCAAGCAGCGGTATTGCCGCGCCGGTGTGCATCAGGTCGCTTACCTTAATCAGAGATTTACCGAGCTTACCACCCGGATGAAACACCTGGAACTGATCAGCGTTAAATCCCATGCGCTCCAGCAATGCCACAGCAAGAGCATCGCCAAGGGCGAGCGTTAATGTGGTTGACGTGGTGGGCGCCAAACCCATCGGACAGGCTTCCGGCGCGGCGGGCAGCAAGAGGACAATATCGGCGCGGCGCCCCAGCGTGCTGTCTGCCTTGCCGACAATAGCAATTAGTGGAATGTTAAATCGTCTTGTATAGGCAATTATATCGCTGAGTTCCTGTGTGCCACCGGAGTTGGAGAGGCAGAGAACAACATCGTCTGTGGTGATCATACCAAGGTCGCCATGACTTGCTTCGGCCGGATGAACAAACTGCGCAGGCGTTCCCGTGGACGCCAGAGTGGCGGCAATCTTGTTGCCAATATGGCCATTTTTTCCCATGCCGCTAACAATAACGCGGCCTTCCGCCTTGGAAATAATCTCGACGGCCTGAACGAAAGATTGATCAAGGCTTTGTTGCAACAGCAGAAGGGCGTCCGCCTCAATTTTGAGGACGCTTCGGGCGGAAATAAGATCCGGGCTGTCGTCAGCGGTTTCAGGGGCTACTTGCTCTGAGGTTTTCATCAATTATTCCGCGTTCTTTCCTCATTCCCTTCCTAAACTACGCGGGAATGGAAAAATTCCGTCAAGGTCATTAAATATATAGGAAAAATCGACAGATTTAACAAGGTTAATAGCGATCTATCGTCACCGCGTCTCCTCTATAAAACTGGATGGGAATATCAAGAATGCGCAAATATATCCGTATCCGGCCATCCGGCAAGATCAAGCTCGGCCCGAACAGGCAGGAATTTGAAGCATTCCGCCGCCAGTTCGCTGCGACCTTCCCGGGCCAACATGACATCCAGTATATCCACCAGCTGATGAAGATATAAAACGTCGGAGGCCGCGTATTCCAATTGAGCCTTGGAGAGTTCTGCCGCTCCCCAATCGGAACTTTGTTGCTGTTTGGAGATATCAATACTGAGAAGTTCCTGGCAAAGGTTCTTCAACCCATGCCGGTCCGTATAGGTCCGGACCAGACGAGACGCTATCTTGGTGCAGTAGACCGGCGCGCAGGAAATGCCGAGGTATTTTTTCAAAACCGCGATATCAAAACGGCCAAAATGAAAGATTATCTGTCTTTCAGGGTCGCCAAGCTGCGCGGCCAGGTTCGGCGCATTGTAGGTTTCGCCGTCAAATTTTACCAGATGCGCGTCACCATCACCGGAGGATAATTGCACAAGGCAAAGCCGGTCACGGTGTGGTAAAAGCCCCATGGTCTCGCTGTCTACCGCGATCCTGGATCCCAGATCAATATCGTCCGGAAGGTCGCCGTGATGTAGAAAAATTGCCATATTCATTCTCCGATAACGGCTAATCTGCCGGGAATGATGAGGCATAACCGTAAAGATTATGTTGAACGGTTGGTGCCCAGGAGAAGACTCGAACTTCCACGACCATAAGGCCACTAGCACCTGAAGCTAGCGCGTCTACCAATTCCGCCACCTGGGCAACATAACGATGCCACTGATATAAAGCGGTGCCCGAGATGTCAACAAACTTTGTCAAAAGAAATCAAGAAATTTGTGGTTTGGGCTTGGCCTGACGGCTTTATGGCGGTAGATAAAGCTTTAAGATTTGGAAGGGACAGAGCGCTGTAGCCGTCTCGATTGACCTTGAGGGACAAAAGAATGTCAGATCGTTTGATTACCATTTTTGGAGGTTCGGGCTTTATCGGGCGTCATCTGGTGGGCCGTCTGGCGGCAAAAGGCTATCAGATCCGGCTCGCCGTGCGGGATCCTGAAAGTGCGGCGCAGTTGATGACCCAGGGAGATGTCGGCCAGATCGCCAGCCTGCAGACCAATGTGCGCAATCAGGCATCCGTCGAACGGGCAGTGGAGGGCGCCGATATCGTGATCAATCTCGTCGGCATTCTTTATGAAGGTGGCGCCCAGAATTTTGGCACTATTCATGTGGATGCGGCGGAACGGATTGCGGCAGCGGCGAAAGCGGCGGGCGCCAGCCAGCTTATTCACATGTCCGCATTGGGGGCTGACAAGCTTCATGCGGCCGGCTATGCGCGCAGTAAAGCCGTTGGCGAGGAGCTGGCAGCCAAGGAGTTTCCGGGTGCAACAATTTTGCGGCCCTCCGTTGTTTTTGGCCGGGATGATGATTTTTTCAACCGGTTTGCACTAATGGTTACTCTTACCCCGGTTTTCCCGATCGCGGATGGAGGGCGCGCAAAGATGCAGCCTGTCTGGATTGAGGACCTCACGGACGCAATTGTTCGTATTCTGGAAAGCTCCGCGCATCAAGGTAAGACTTGGGAATTGACGGGACCGGACGCCTACTCTTTCCATGACCTGATGCAGATGGTGTTGGATTATACAGGGCGCAAATGCCTGCTTCTGCCTGTTCCTGCCGCATTGATGTCTTTAATGGCTGTGTTCATGAATATGGTGCCTGGGCGCCCGCAATTGACGCCGGATCAGGTGAAACTGCTCAAAACAGATAATATTGCAACGGGGACGCTCCCATCCCTCGCAGATCTCGATATTTCGCCCGCTTCAATTGAGGCAATTGTCCCGGAATATCTTCGCCGGTATCGAAAAGGCGGCGGACTGCAATCGCTGCAAATCGATTAATCCTTCAAGACGGCCGGTACATTATTTTTAACTGCTGTGCACGAGCATGTTGTGTTCGTTCGATTCGGATTTTAGTCTCTAATCGGATCTAAATTAGGGATAAATTTACGAAAAAAGAACGCCTACCCCGAAATTTATTAATAGAAAGTAAATATATGTCAGTAAATATGACGCATATTTACTTTTTTTCTGGTCTTTTCCCGTTCTCTGCTGTAATCAGAATACCCCACATATGGTTTAGGCCGATTACATACGCCTGAATGAGCGGATTTTTGAGTGGGATATGTACAAATTACGGAATACACAAACTCGCAGCTTGCGAGACTGGATTAGGAACGCCTGATGTCGAAAAATATGCTTAAATTTGTCCATTTGGAGAAGAGCATGCCTGCAAAACGTGCGGCGGAAGCTCGGCGGGACGATTTTCAGGAAATCTATGATGAGTTCAGCACCGATAAGGCGGCAGAGCAGTCGGGCCGCTGTTCGCAATGCGGTATTCCCTATTGCCAGATCCATTGCCCGGTACAGAATAATATTCCCGACTGGCTCAACCTGACGGCTAACGGTCGCTTGGAAGAGGCTTATGAGCTCAGTCAGGCGACGAATAATTTTCCGGAAATATGCGGTCGGATCTGCCCGCAGGATCGTCTTTGTGAAGGTTCCTGCGTGATCGAAAAGGGCTTTGATTCGGTCACCATCGGTGCCGTTGAAAAGTACATTACCGATACAGCCTGGGAAAAGGGGTGGGTCAAGCCGACCGAGGTGATGCAGGAGCTGGATCAGTCTGTCGGGATTATCGGCGCTGGGCCTGGAGGGCTCGCGGCAGCTGATGAACTTCGAAAAAAAGGCTATCAGGTGCATGTTTACGATCGTTATGATCGGGTCGGAGGCTTGCTCGTCTACGGCATTCCGGGATTTAAGCTGGAGAAAGATATTGTCGAGAAGCGGGCGCAACTGCTCAGCGATGGCGGTATTATTTTCCATATGAATTTTGAGGTTGGCCGGGATGCCAGCCTGAGCGAATTGCGCGCAAAGCATGATGCCATTGTGATTGCGACCGGTGTGTATAAAGCACGCGATATTTCTCTACCGGGAAGCGGCGTGAACGGCATCGTTCCGGCGCTGGATTTCTTGACCACCTCCAATCGTAAGGGGCTCGGTGATGAGATTGCGGCATTTGAGGACGGGACCTTGGATGCTGCCGGAAAGAATGTTGTGGTGATTGGCGGCGGAGATACCGCCATGGACTGCGTGCGCACCGCGGTTCGGCAAGGCGCGAAGTCAGTAAAGTGTCTGTATCGGCGGGATCGGAAAAATATGCCGGGATCGCTCCGTGAGGTGCAAAATGCAGAAGAAGAGGGCGTAGAGTTTGTCTGGCTCTCAGCGCCAAAAGCCTTTTTGGGTGATGAGCGGGTGACCGGTGTCAAGGCCATCAATATGCATCTGGGCATCGCAGATTCGACCGGTCGTCAAGTGCCCGTGGAAATTGCCGGCTCCGAACATGATATCCCCTGTGACCTTGCCATCAAGGCGCTTGGCTTCGATGCGGAAGATTTACCAGCGTTGTTTGATGAGCCCGGTCTCGAAGTTTCGCGCTGGGGGACGGTGATGACAAAGCGTGATACCGGGAAGACCAATCTCGACGGTGTCTATGCTATTGGCGATATTGTCCGTGGCGCTTCCCTGGTGGTCTGGGCCATTCGTGATGGCCAAGATGCCTCGCGCGCCATTCATAGAGATCTGGCGGAAAAACGCACCACCAGTGAATCCGCTCTGGCCTCCTGAAGACTGGAAAGATGAACATGAAAAAAGAAACGCAAAATAACCCATCCAACCTGTCTTCCGGTGAAGCCTTCGTCAAATCCTGGACGGACAATGCGGCCTTCCTGCAAGAACACGGCATGTATGATCCGGCGGAAGAAAAAGATAGTTGTGGTGTCGGCCTCGTCGCGGCCATTGACGGCAAACCATTGCGCTCTGTCGTTGTTGCCGGGATTGATGCCCTGAAAGCGGTCTGGCATCGCGGCGCTGTGGATGCGGATGGCAAAACTGGCGATGGCTGCGGTATTCACGTGCAGATCCCCCAGGATTTCTTCAAAGAGCATATCGCTCGTACCGGCCATGAGCCCATGGATGGCAAGTTGGCGGTTGGCATGGTGTTCCTGCCCAAGACGAATTATGAGGCGCAGGAAACTTGCCGAACCATCGTTGAAAGCGAAATTCTAGCCTTTGGCTATTATATCTATGGTTGGCGGCAGGTGCCGGTCAATGCCAGCATTATCGGCGAAAAAGCCAATGCGACACGCCCCGAAATCGAGCAGATCATGATTGCCAACACGCGCGGTGGCGATGACAATAAATTTGAACGTGACCTCTATATCATTCGTCGGCGGATCGAGAAAAAGGTCCTGGCGGCGCATATTGCCGGTTTTTATATCTGCACCTTGTCCTGCCGGTCGATCATCTATAAGGGCATGTTCCTGGCGGAGCAGCTCTCTACCTTTTATCCGGATTTGCTGGATGAACGGTTTGTCTCCAACTTTGCCATATATCATCAACGTTATTCGACCAATACCTTCCCGACATGGAATTTGGCGCAGCCCTTTCGCGTGCTTGCCCATAACGGCGAGATTAATACAATCCGGGGAAATATAAACTGGATGAAGAGCCATGAAATCCGCATGGCGTCCTCAACTTTTGGCGAGAAATCGGATGATATAAAGCCAATTATTCAGGCCGGAAGTTCCGATAGTGCGGCACTGGACGCCGTCTTTGAGGTGCTGGTGCGGGCAGGCCGAAGTGCGCCGATGTCCAAGACGCTGCTCATCCCGGAAAGCTGGGCAAATCGCCCAACCATGCCGCCCAAGCATCAGGCCCTCTACGCCTATTGTAATTCGGTTATGGAACCTTGGGATGGTCCGGCGGCGATCTGCGCGACCGATGGTCGGTGGGTCATTGCCGGGATGGACCGGAACGGTTTGCGCCCCTTACGGTATACGATTACCGGTGACGGCTTGTTGGTCGTGGGCTCTGAAACCGGCATGGTGCCTGTGGAGGAATCAAGAATTGTTCGTAAAGGCCGAGTTGGCCCGGGGCAGATGATCGGCGTTGACCTTAAGACAGGCGTCTTTTATTTCGATAGCGAGTTGAAAGACAAAATGGCGTCGGCCAAGCCGTTCGACAAATGGATCGAAAACATTGTCCATCTCGCGGAAACAATTGGTGACGTCAAGGAAGAACGCCGTTTTGATCGCAAGGAATTACGGCAAAGGCAGCTGTGCTCTGGATGGAGTATGGAAGATCTGGAACTGATCCTGCAGCCTATGGTCGAAGACGGAAAAGAGGCCATCGGCTCCATGGGCGATGATACGCCGCTCGCAGTTCTCTCCAAGCACTATCGGGGCCTGCATCACTATTTCCGGCAGCGCTTTAGCCAGGTTACCAACCCGCCGATTGACAGTTTGCGTGAACGCCGGGTGATGACCCTTAAGACCCGTTTGGGCAACCTCAATAACATCCTCGATGAAGACAAAAGCCAGGCGGAAATTCTATCCCTGGAATCTCCGGTTCTGACCAATGGCGAATTTGAGGCCATGCAAGCCTATATGGGGGGTAGCTCTCAGGTCATAGATTGCACTTTCAATGTGAGCGATGGACCGGAAGCCCTTTCTGCTGCCCTCAAGCGCATTCGTGAGGAAGCGGAAGATGCGGTTCGGGGTGGCACGGCTCATCTGATTTTAAGTGACATGACGGCGGATGCTGAGAACGCGCCGATCCCCTCCATTCTCGCGGCTGCAGGCGTTCATACGCACCTCGTCAATGAGGGATTACGGACATTTACATCCATCAATATTCGGACGGGGGAATGCCTCGATGTGCAGTATTTTGCTGTCCTGATTGGCGTTGGGGCAACGACGATCAATGCTTATCTGCTCCAGGAATCTATTGCCGACCGCCATGAGCGCGGACTGTTCCTTGGCCTCGACTTGAGGACCTGTCTTGCGCGGGCGAAGGAGGCGGTTGATCAGGGGTTGCTGAAAGTAATGTCGAAAATGGGCATCTCGGTAATCAGCTCCTACCGCGGCGGCTATAACTTTGAGGCCGTCGGCTTATCCAGGGCTTTGGTCGCGGAGTTTTTCCCCGGTATGCCATCGCGTGTTTCTGGTATTGGCTTGCCTGGCATCCAGCATAAAGTCCTGGAACAGCACGAAAAAGCCTACCGGGAAAATGTCATCAGTCTGCCGGTTGGCGGCCTTTACCGTTCCCGTGCGTCCGGCGAAGTCCATTCTTTCGACGGTGAGCTGGTCCATTTGCTGCAGACGGCTGTCGAGAAGGATAGCTATTCTCTTTATAAACGCTACAGCGACGGGATGCGTCAGATGGCGCCGGTGAATTTGCGCGATCTGCTGGACTTCAAATCTGATCGCGAGCCCATTTCCATTGACGAGGTGGAAAGCATCACGGAAATCCGCAAACGCTTTGTAACTGGCGCCATGAGCCTTGGGGCCTTGAGCAAGGAGGCTCATGAAACACTGGCCATTGCCATGAACCGGATTGGCGGCAAGTCCGATTGCGGTGAAGGCGGTGAAGACGTTAGCCGGTTTAAGCCGCGCGCCAATGGGGACAACGCCAACTCTGCCATCAAGCAGATTGCGTCGGGCCGGTTTGGTGTGACCGCAGAATATCTCAATAATTGCGAAGAGATTGAAATCAAGATCGCGCAAGGGGCGAAGCCGGGAGAAGGGGGTCAACTGCCTGGCTTTAAAGTCACGGACATGATCGCCAAGCTGCGGAATTCAACGCCGGGTGTGATGTTGATATCGCCGCCGCCACATCATGATATTTACTCTATCGAGGATCTGGCACAGCTGATTTACGACTTGAAGCAGATTAATCCCGAAGCGCGCGTTTGCGTGAAGCTGGTGGCTGAAGCCGGTATCGGGACGGTGGCTGCAGGCGTGGCCAAGGCGAAAGCCGATGTGATTATGATCTCCGGCAATTCGGGCGGTACAGGTGCGAGCCCGCAAACCTCGATTAAGTATGCGGGTGTGCCGTGGGAAATGGGCCTGCCGGAAGTTAATCAGGTGCTCACCCTGAATAAACTTCGTCCGGGCATCCTGCTCCGCGTCGATGGCGGCATGAAAACCGGCCGTGATATCCTCATCAGTGCCTTGATGGGCGGAGAGGAATACGGACTTGGCACGGGTGCGCTGGTGGCGCTTGGCTGTATTCTGGTGCGGCAGTGTCATTCCAACACTTGCCCGGTAGGTATTTGCACGCAGGATGAAGAGCTACGTAAAAAGTACGAAGGCAATGCCGACAAGGTCGTCAATCTGTTTAGCTTCCTGGCCGAAGAGGTCCGCGAGCTTTTAGCGGAACTTGGTTATCGATCCTTGCAGGATATTATTGGCCGTAGCAGTTTGCTATCCCAGGTCAGTCGCGGATCAGCGCATCTGGATGATCTGGATTTAAACCCGCTCCTGGCGGAAGCTGATGCGGGCGCTAACCCGCGCTACTGCATTAACGATGGGCCTGTGCCGGTACCGGAAACACTGGACGCGCAGATGATCATGGATGCGGCCAGCGTGTTTACGAAAGGCGGAGAGAAGAAACAGCTTGCTTATAGTATCCGTAATACTCACCGTGCTATTGGCACCAAACTATCTTCTCATATCGTGCGGAAATTTGGTATGACCGGGCTGGAACCCGGCCATATTACGGTCCGTTTGCGAGGTTCGGCTGGACAGTCTCTAGGCGCCTTCGCCGTACAAGGCCTGAAGCTTGAGGTCCTTGGGGACGCTAATGATTACTGCGGCAAGGGTTTGTCAGGTGGCACCATTGTGGTACGCCCCCTGACATCAAGCCCGCTGAAATGGAACGATAATACGATCATTGGGAATACCGTGCTCTACGGGGCAACGTCAGGCTCGCTGTTTGCAGCGGGACAGGCTGGGGAGCGATTTGCTGTGCGGAATTCCGGCGCGCTGTCCGTCGTTGAAGGGTGCGGGACCAATGGCTGTGAGTATATGACAGGCGGGGTCGTTACCATACTCGGGCCGGTCGGTGATAACTTCGGGGCCGGGATGACCGGCGGTATGGCCTTTATCTATGATGCCGATGATACGCTGCCGGCCAATATTAACGAAGACAACGTTGTCTATCAACGGATTTCGTCTGACTATTGGGCCGGTGTGGTCAAGAATATGGTGGCGGACCATGCCAACTATACTCAGTCGCCACTGGCGCAGTCTTTGGTCGCGGATTGGGATTGGGAGTTGGGTAAATTCTATCAGGTTTGCCCGAAAGAGATGTTGAACAAACTTGAACATCCTTTGAACGACGAGAGCGACGAGGACGTGCAGGAAAGCGCTTAACAGAATTTCACTCTGTTTGTAAAAGCCGGTGATGAAGGTCATCGGCTTTTTTCGTGGGAAGTTCCTGCCGGTGACAAGAAAATATTGCCTGTAGGACAGCGATACGAAACAAAAATTCATTATTTTTCAAAGGATTGAAGCCTGTAGGGAGATGGCCTGACATTTGCAACGATATTCTGGAAATCACCCGGAGCCAATTTGGCTGGGTTACTAATTTGGAGCTTCAAAAAATGTCAGACGTATCATTCAGCACAATCGAGCAGCCGGGCGCCCTGTACTCTGATCCCATTATCAGCATCGAAGGCGTAAAATGGGCGGCACGGCGATTTATTCTGATCTACGGCGATGACGCGCCGGAGGTTGCCTTGAAGCATGTGAACAGGCTTGACGCAAAAGGACGGTTGCAGACAGCGGAAATGTTTGCCCGCATCCAGCAAGAGTGTGCAAGACTGCTGAAAAAAAGCGAAATGCTTCGTAACTTCACCATCAACTAGATACTCCCCACAAAATCGCAGGTTTTTTTTCGATTTGGAGAAACAGGCTATTCTACATTTTTCTTGCATGGGGTATGGTCGGCCCCATGCGAACACTCTATCATTTCTGGATATCTCCCGCGTCCCGCAAAGTCCGATTGGCTCTTGATGAAAAAGGCCTTAAATTCGACCTGCGCATTGAAAAACCATGGGAGCGACGCGATCGGTTTCTAGCGCTAAACCCGGCGGGTGACGTCCCGGTGCTTGTCGACGAAAATGAGGCTATTCTCATCGGTTGCCAGGCGATTTGCGAATATCTTGAAGAAGTTTATGAAGACATCCCGCTGATGCCTGAGGATGCCGTAGAGCGTGCCGAGGTGCGGCGGCTTGTGAACTGGTTTGATCGGAAATTCTATATGGAAGTCACCGATAATCTGGTCGAGGAAAAGATTATGAAGCGGCTCACAAAATCGGGGACCCCGAACACGGCGGCCATCCGTGCCGGGCATCACAATATTCATTACCATCTGGAATATATCACTTATCTGGTGGAGCGGCGCTCCTGGCTGGGAGGCGACGAATTTGGCCTGGCGGATATTGCCGCAGCGGCGCAGCTTTCCAGTGTCGACTACTTGGGGGATGTTCCGTGGGAGCAGCATCCGGTGGCCAAAGTATGGTATTCGCGGGCAAAATCCCGCCCGAGTTTCCGGGCAATCCTTGGCGACAACCTGCCTGGTATGCCCGCCCCAAAACACTATGCCAACCTCGACTTCTGAACCCGCCATCGGGACAGACGACAAACAGCGTATTCGCGATCAGGCGCTGGCCGAAGGATTTGACGATATTGGCTTTACAATGGCCGATATCGGGGATCAGCCCGGTAAGCACCTCGACACATTCATTGAAAAACAACGCTATGGCGATATGGGCTGGATTGTTGAAAAAGCCGATCGCCGACGGCATCCAAATGCTCTCTGGCCCGAGGTAAAGTCCGTCATTGTCCTCGCGCAGAATTATGGGCCCGATACGGACCCGTTAGCCAATCTTGATAAGCCCGACCGGGGATCAATTTCCGTCTACGCCCAAGGCAAAGACTATCATGATGTGGTCAAGAAACGTCTCAAACGGCTGGCCCGCTGGCTGATCGCCAATTACGGGGGCGACGTGAAGGTGTTTGTCGATACGGCGCCGGTCATGGAGAAACCTCTTGCCGAAAAAGCCGGGATTGGCTGGCAGGGGAAACATACTAATTTGCTCAGCCGCGACTTCGGCTCCTGGCTATTTCTGGGCAGTATTTTTACCACGCTAGATATTCTGCCTGATGCGCCTGTGGCGGGAGACTGCGGTAGTTGTCGCGCCTGTCTTGACATTTGTCCGACCAATGCCTTTGTGGCGCCCTATCAGCTGGATGCCCGCCGTTGCATTTCTTATCTCACCATCGAAACCCGCGACCATATTGATCGTGACTTGCGTCCGCTTATAGGCAATCGGATTTATGGCTGTGATGATTGTCTGGCGGTGTGTCCGTGGAATAAATATGCAAAAAAGGCGAGCGATATGGCGCTCTATGCAAGGTCCGAGCTCGTGGCGCCACGGCTCCAACAGCTTGTGGCCCTTGATGATAGCGAGTTTCGTGCGCTGTTTTCCGGCTCGCCCGTCAAGCGTCTCGGTCGCAATCGATTTGTCCGCAATGTGCTGATCGCCCTTGGCAACAGTGGCGATGAGAAAAATTTGAAGTCCGTGACATCTCTGCTTGGCGACGCCTCGGCCATCGTCCGTGTTGCCGCCGTCTGGGCATTTGGCCAGTTGTCGTCGCCTGAGATATATGGCCGCCTGAAGCAGGATCTGATAGGACAAGAGCAGGATCCGGATGTTTTGGCCGAATGGAATTTGAGTAAGGGAAGAGAATGAGCCGACTGGATAGCTTTATACGGCGCGTCAGTGCTCAGCGCGACTGCCTGAATTTGGCGGTGGAAATGATCCGGGACATGCCCGGTAGCGCCCTTGAGCTGGGCCTCGGCAATGGTCGTACTTTTGACCATTTGCGATCCTTGATGCCAGATCGGGATATTTACGTTTTTGATCGCCATGTCAAAGCCCATCCGGACTGTATCCCGGATGAAGAACATATGATTATTGGTGATTTTCGGGAAACATTGGTCGTGGCAAAGGCCCGAATGCGGACGCCAGCCGTTCTGGCCCATTGTGATATCGGATCGGGCGACAAAACCCTCAGCGTTGTGCTCGCCGATCAGCTAGGCGCGAGCCTGCCAGCCCTTCTCATCCCCGGTGCTGTCATCGTGAGTGATCAGCCGTTTAATGTGTCAAATTGGGAACAATGCCCGTTGCCGCAGACCGTTGCCGAAGGCCGCTATCACATTTACAGACAGGTAGGCGCCTAACGTTGATGTATCAGCGAGCCGTATAGCCGCCATCTATGACAAATTCTGACCCGGTTGTGAAACGGGACTCATCCGATGCCAGATAGAGGATAAGGCTGGCAACTTCCTCCTTCTGTCCAAGCCGCCCAATGGGATGTTTCGTGGTGAGCTCTGTCATTGCCGCGTCGCTGTCGTCAATATTCTCGAACCGCCGCATAACCATGGGTGTTTCAATATACCCCGGATGGACGGAGTTAATGCGGATATCAAGACCGAGTGCCGCACATTCCAGCGCAGCGGCCTTGGTAAAAAGCCTTACCCCGCCTTTACTGGCGCAATAGGCGGAGATATTGGGCGCGCCGACCATACCCATAACAGAAGAAATATTGACGATGGAGCCACCGCCGGTGTCCTTCATGCTGCGGATGGCAGCTTGTGTGCCAAGGAAAGTGCCATCGAGATTGACCGCCATTGTTCTGCGCCACTCTTCCAGTGTCATGTCTAACAGCGGATAAACCCGGCCAATACCAGCGGAATTGAGAAGAATATCAAGCTTTCCCCATCGTCCCACAGTCTCGGCGACGGCGCCTTCCCATGATTTGGCATCGACAACGTCTAATTCAAAGAAAAAGGCGTCATACCCGTTATCATTAAGGGCGGCGACAAGCTCCCGACCTTTCTTGGCCGCAATATCCGAGACAGCGATTTTTGCGCCTTCTTCAGCAAACCGCCAAGCGCTGGCAAGACCGATCCCCGATGCGGCACCGCTGAGTAAAGCCGTTTTGCCTTTAAGCCTTTCACTGGAAGATATGGGAGTTTCCAAGGTCGCCTCCTTTTCTTTTTTAGAGAGTGTGCAACAGCGGGCTTAGAAGCGCAACATTCTATCTACAGCCAACGCCTACGCCTTTGCTTGAAGCACAAATGTTTCCAGCGGCGTATGGCCTTTAAGGGCGGTCTCCCCTTGCGGCAGCAGCACGAACTTCCCAGCGAGAAGATCGCCTGTGTCTTTTGACAGGTGCACTTTCCCGGGCTCTGCCGTTTGCTGTAGCCGCGCGGCAATATTCACGGCGTCGCCCCAAATATCGTAGGAATATTTGCTGTGGCCAATAACGCCAGCAACAACAGGGCCGGTATGAATGCCAATCCGGATATCAAGATCAAGACTCTCCGTACGGCATAGTTCATTCATATAAAGGATGGCTTCCTGTGCAAATTGGGCACTGGCAATGGCACCCTTTCTGCTCTCTCCACTTAATCCGCCACAGGCCATATAAGCATCACCAATTGTTTTGATTTTCTCAAGATCGTGGCGATTGGAAATTTCATCAAATTTCGAGAAGATTGTATCCAGCAATGTCACGATTTCTTCGGGCGTATGCCGCATGGCATAGCCGGTGAACCCGACAATATCGGCGAAGATGATGGTCACGCCTTCCAGACGATCGGCGATGGGTCTCTGCTCACTTTTAAGTCGTTCGCTGATCGCCGCGGGCAGCATATTCCGAATGAGGTTTTCGGACCGCTGGCGTTCATGCGCTAACAGGTCCAGCGCGCTGTCTTTTTGGTCGACGAAATAGCTCAGCAGGACAAAGGCGACAATGGAAACACCGCTGATATTCATGACGAACAGGATAATGATAAGGGTATCAGGCAGGGCATTCACAGGGAGGATAGCAGGATATTCGAAGACAGCGCCGATGGTGACCAGAAGAATAAAGGCGATAAACCAGAATGTCGCCGCGCGGCGACTGACGAACACGAGAGCTCCCATAGGACAAATGAGAGACCAGGCGACAACGGCCGATGAGTTCACGAACCCTCCAAGCTCCCACATCACCAGAAATGGTAGCATGAGAGAGAAGAAAAGCTGACTCCCGCGCAGAAGGTAGAAACCGTTTTCACCGCGGAAGATTAGTAATGAGACAAAGGATATTGCCATATAGCTCCAGGGAATAAGCGCTGCCTGTATCTCCCCGAAATAATAGTAAAGCCCACCCCAGAACACAGCCGCAATGGCCATCATCAATGTCGATAGCTTCAGCAGCCGGCGTTGCAGCTCACGTCGCTGATCTGTTTCCAGCGTGCCGACGCTGGATATATTGGGTGTCTTCATGCACCGTATCCTATTCCCAAAGCGCGGAAATGGGCAAATCGAAGTTTCATTTCAACCCGGAAAGATCGAAATCAACAATGACCGGAGCATGGTCAGAGGGCTTTTCCCATCCACGCGGATCAAGCTTGATGTCCATGGATTTAAGATGTGGTTTCAGGCTCGGTGTAACCCAGACATGGTCAAGGCGGCGGCCTTTGTTGGCGGCACGCCAGTCGCGGGCGCGATAGCTCCACCAGGAATAGAGCGGTTTAGGCTCTGGCGTGAAGTGTCGC
>NVRR01000039.1 GCA_002732675.1 Sneathiella sp.
GCTTGGGTAAGGGCAACTTTTAAATCCCGGTCGCAGTTGGATCCGGGAAATACGATAACGGCGGCTTTCATAGGGTTCGCTCCGTCTATCCGTCAACCAGCTCGATGGAATAATTCTCGATCACCGTATTGGCGAGCAGTTTCTGGCACATCTTGTCGACTTCGACTTCGGCCTCATCTTTGCTCATCTCAGTAAGGTCGAGCTCAATAGTCTTGCCCTGGCGCACATCCAGAACATTTTCAAATCCGAGCCCGTGGAGGGAATTGGAAATAGCCTTCCCTTGCGGGTCCAAAACCCCGTTTTTCAACGAAATATGTACACGTGCTTTCATGTCACCAGTCCTTGAGAGTAAAAAGGCGCGCTTGCGCCTTTTATTGAATTGACGTCGTCCCTTTCAAGTCTCCGGGTCCGCCTTCGGGCAGAATGCCGAGACGGCGGGCGACTTCCTGATAGGCATCTTCAACGCCCCCAAGATCCCGACGGAAGCGATCCTTGTCGAGCTTTTTGTTGGTCGCCACATCCCATAGACGGCAGTTATCGGGGCTGATTTCATCGGCGAGGATAATTTGCATCTCGTCGCCTTCAAACAAACGACCGAATTCGAGCTTAAAATCGATAAGCCGAATGCCAATGGCCGTAAACAGGCCGAGAAGGAAATCATTGATCCGTAACGTCTGGCTCATGATCTCGTCCAGCTCCAGCGGGGTTGCCCAGCCAAAAGCCGTAATATGCTCCTCCGAGACAACCGGATCGTTCAGCTCATCTGATTTGAAGCAATATTCGACAATGGCACGGGGCAGGGGTGTCCCCTCTGCAATCCCGAGCCGGGTGCAAATGGAGCCCGCCGCCACATTGCGAACAATGATCTCTACCGGAATGATTTCCACTTCCTTTATCAGCTGCTCCCGCATGTTGAGACGGCTGATAAAATGATTTTGGATACCGATATCGGCGAGCTTTGTCATTAAGTGCTCAGATATACGATTGTTAAGGACGCCTTTGCCCGTCACAGTCGATTTTTTCTTGCCGTTGAAGGCTGTGGCATCATCTTTGAAATACTGAACAAGCGTTCCGGGTTCAGGGCCTTCAAAAAGGACCTTTGCCTTGCCTTCGTAGACACGTCTACGTCGGGTCATTGATATCACTCCAACTAAGAGAGGGGCGGCGAACCGCCAGAATAATTCATCCGCCACAGAGACAATTTATTTGCACCCTGTGACCTCGCCAATGACCGCGTGTCAAGGCAAGCGGAACATAGTGCAGAAATTAGTCAAATACAACAATTCCTGTTGCTTAAAGCCCGGAATTTCACAAAAAATATCTTGTAGCACTAGGCGCGGCACGCCATGTTAGGTATAAAGCAAACTAACGGATTGAAATTAAGCGAACTTATTTGAATTTTGAAGAATTAGGAAGAGTAATATGGCAGGATTTGATGATCGTAAAACAGGCCAGGAAGGCAAGTTCGCCCATGATCAGGATATGGAATTCAAGGTCATGGCCCGCCGAAACAAGCTTCTGGGACTCTGGGCAGCGGATTTGATGGGTGTTAGCGGTGACGCCGCCGATGCTTATGCGAAGGAAGTGGTGATCTCTGATTTGGAAGAAAAAGGCGATGATGACGTTTTTCGCAAAGTCCGGGGCGATCTTGACGCCAAGAATGTTGAGATGTCGGACCATCGCATCCGCCGTCAGATGGAAGAATTACTGGGCACTGCCCGCGAGCAAGTTATGAACGGCTAACCTTCGATCTTGCACGAAATTAGAAAACGGAGCGCCATGACAGCGCTCCGTTTTTTTATGGCTCAGTCCCCGAAGACGCGCTTGAAAATCGTATCCACATGTTTGGTGTGATATTCCAGATCGAAGACGCTTTCGATCTGCTCAGCAGAGAGCGCCGCCATGACTTCGTCATCGGCTTTCAGCAACTCCAGAAAATCTTCGCCCTCTCTCCAGACCCGCATGGCATTACGCTGCACCAGACGATAGGCATCCTCACGGCTGACACCAGCTTGGGTCAGCGCTAGCAGAACCCGCTGTGAGTGGATAAGCCCGCCCAGCTTGTTCATATTCGCCATCATGTTTTCAGGATAGACCACCAATTTTTCGATCACTCCGGTCAGACGGGTCAAGGCAAAGTCGAGGGTAATGGTCGCGTCGGGTGCAATGCCGCGTTCAACAGAGGAATGCGAGATATCCCGCTCATGCCAGAGCGCCACATTTTCCATGGCCGGAATGACGGTCATCCGCACAAGGCGGGCAAGACCCGTCAGATTTTCCGTGAGCACAGGATTACGTTTATGCGGCATGGCGGAGGAGCCTTTCTGGCCCGGCGCAAAATATTCCTCAACTTCCAGCACTTCCGTCCGTTGTAAATGCCGGATTTCAGTGGCCAGCCGTTCAATGGAGCTGGCGATCACCCCCAAAGTGGCAAAGTACATGGCATGACGGTCGCGGGGGATAACTTGCGTCGATGCGGGCTCCGGTGTCAGGCCAAGCGCGGCCGCAACATGTTCCTCCACAAACGGATCAATATTGGCGAAAGTCCCGACAGCGCCCGAGATAGCGCAGGTGGCGATATCTTTTCGCGCGGCGATCAGTCGTTCCTTGCCTCGGCTGAATTCTGCATAGGCTTGCGCCATTTTAAGGCCAAATGTCACAGGCTCCGCATGGATGCCATGGGAACGCCCAACGCATATGTCATCTTTATGCGCGATTGCCTTGGCTTTTAGAGCCGCGAGAAGGGTATCCATATCATCCAGCAGAATATCCGTGGCCTTTGTCAGCTGTACCGACAGGCACGTGTCGAGAACATCAGAGGACGTCATTCCTTGATGCACGAAGCGGGCCTCATCCCCGACATATTCGGCCAGGTTGGTTAGAAAGGCGATCACATCATGCTTGGTTTCGCGCTCGATAGCATCAATACGGTCAATATCGAAATTGCCACGCTCCCACACTGCTTTGGCCGCAGCATCGGGGATTACGCCGAGTTTGGCCTGAGCGTCGCAGGCATGGGCCTCAATCTCAAACCAGATGCGGAACTTGCTTTCCGGCTCCCAAATAGCGGTCATTTCCGGGCGGGCATAACGGGGAATCATGATGAATAAAACCTTCAATAAAGAAAGCGCGGGATGTTTTCACGCTTCTTGGGGATGATGTTGCGGGTTGACTAGCAGAGATAACAAAAAATCTCAACCGGTTATGGGCGGCGCTTACAATAGTCCGAGAGACTTCATGCTGACGCTGTCATTATGCCCCACAATCAGGTGGTCGTGGACTTTGATTTTAAGCGCCTCTGCGGCCTCGATAATCTCCCGGGTGAGGTGGATATCTGCAGGCGACGGCGTGGTATCGCCGGAGGGATGGTTATGCACCAGAATAATCGCCGTGGCGCCGAGTTCCAACGCCCGCTTCACGACTTCGCGCGGATAGGCTGTTGTATGATTAACCGTGCCCGAATGCTGGATTTCATCGGCAATCATATGATTTTTGTTGTTCAGGAATAAAATCCGAAAATGCTCGATATGGCGATCTCCCATAACGCCATGCACATATTCCAGTAACGCCTGCCAGGAGCCGAGGACATTCTTTTTCTCGACCACAGAGCGAAGCATCCTGCTACCGAGGATCTCTGCGACTTTCAAGGTTGTGATCACCGCATCGCCAACCTTATCGATCTTCCGAAGTGCATCAGGCTCGGCCTTTAACACCTTGGATAGACTGCCGAAATTCCGCATAAGGGCCTTTGCCAGCGGTTTCGTATCACCGCGGGAGGAGGCGGCAAAAAGCAGCATTTCAAGGATTTCATAATCTGCGAGGCTTTCGGCGCCTGCCGTTAAAACCCTTTGCCGCAATCGCTCCCGATGTCCAATATTATCCGGAATTTGCGTCCTTGCGGGGGCGTCTTGAAGGCTGTAGGCCGGGTCGTCCTCGCCCAAATCAAGGCGTGGTGCCGCCGATTTCAGATCTTTGGGCTTAGACGGCATATGGCGGGAAATCCAGTCCCTTTGGTGATTTGGTGAAAATTTCATAGCCGGTTTCGGTGACGCCCAGCGAATGTTCAAACTGCGCCGACAACGACCGGTCCTTGGTCACCGCCGTCCAGCCGTCTTCCAGCACTTTAACCTGCCAGGTTCCGAGATTGATCATCGGCTCGATCGTGAAAATCATCCCGGCGCGCAGCTCCACACCTTCGCCCGGCGTCCCGTAATGAACAATATTCGGTACATCATGAAACACTTGCCCGAGGCCATGGCCACAAAAGTCCCGCACCACAGAGCAGCGCTTGCCTTCCGCATAGTTCTGAATGGCATAGCCGATATCACCAGTTGTTGCACCGGGGCGAACGACCTCAATACCCCGCATCAGGCATTCATAGGTGACGTCGATTAAACGGGACGTTTTGACGGAAGGTTTGCCGGCGATAAACATACGACTGCTGTCACCATGCCAGCCCTCAATGGTTGGGGTCACATCTATGTTCAGCATGTCGCCGTTTTGAAGTTTCTTCGGTCCGGGGATACCGTGGCAGACCACATGATTGATGGACGTACAGATTGATTTTGGAAAACCACGGTAATTCAGCGGCGCACACAGGCCGCCGCGTTCCGTAATGAAGTCGTGACAGAGCGTATTCAGCTCGTCCGTGGTCACGCCGGGGACCACATGTTCGGCAATCATGTCGAGGGTTTCGGCTGCCAGCTTGCCAGCAGTGCGCATTCTTTCGAAACCGTCGGGGCCATGTAATTTTATGACGCCTGTATTGCGATCCGGCGTCTCGACGCTATTTACATATTTCATAGGTGCTCTTACCAATTTTTTTGCAGAATACCCCATTTCCTCTATAAAAAAAACTAGTCAATAAGCGGCAGGGGTGAACTGATATTGATTCCGTCCGTTGTTATATGACAGCCATAGCATAAAATTTCAACTCCAGCCTGCCGCGCCGCCGCGAAAGCCGCCGCGTAGGTGGGGTCGATATCCGCGGCGAGGGTAAATCCGTCTACGTCCTCGCGCTGCACCAGATAGAACATCACAGCGCGTTTTCCTTGCCGCACCATATTGGCAAGCTCGTTCAGATGTTTTGTCCCGCGGACGGTAACGGCATCGGGAAATTCTGCAGCAGATTTCTCTCGTTTCAAGGTGACGTTTTTTACTTCCACGTAACAGTCAGGCTTATTTTCGTCCGTCAGGAAAATATCAATCCGCGAATTCTCCCCGTATTTTACCTCCCGCCGGGACGCGCTGTAACCCTCCAATTCCGGTATTTCGCCCGCGGCAATCGCGTCCGCGACAATACCGTTGGGCAGGGATGTATTAATTCCGACGAGGGAGGTGCCGGTGTCCACCAGCTCCCAGCTATACAGCAATTTGCGTTTCGGATTATTGGCCGGCGACAGCCAGACGGCAAAACCCGGCTGCTTCAATCCCATCATCGAGCCGGAATTGGCGACATGTGCGGTGACGATTTCGCCGGTTTCAAGCTCAATATCGCTCAGGAAGCGTTTATAGCGTTTGATCAACCTGCCCTTGATGAGCGGCGAGGGGTATTGCATGAAAAACTCCTGAAGGTGATAATGGATCGCAGAACAAAGTGCAAAACTCTTTTAATCTGTTTATCCTCGCGGCAAAATAGAAAGATACCGTTTTAGTCAAAACGAATAGGAATACTCGATGTCCGATCTACAGAAGCCGGAAAAGAATCCGGAAATGAAAATTGTCACCGCTGCCGTTATTGTCATTGGCGATGAAATCCTGTCCGGCCGGACCAAAGACAAGAACATGCTTTATATGGCCGAAAGGCTCAATGAAATCGGGGTGCAACTGCGAGAGGCCCGCATTATTCCCGATGTTGAGGCGGAAATTGTCGATGCCGTAAATGCGTGCCGGAAGAAATATGACTATGTCTTTACCACCGGCGGCATTGGTCCCACCCATGATGACATTACGGCAAACGCCATCGCGGCGGCGTTTAATGTCGGTATCGACCATCATCCCGAAGCCATGGACATTCTCACCCGGCATTATCAGACCAGCGGCATCGAGTTTAACGACGCCCGAAAACGTATGGCGCGCATACCGGACGGCGCCTCGCTTGTTGATAATCCGGTCAGCAAGGCCCCCGGATTTCAGATAGAGAATGTGATTGTGATGGCCGGGGTTCCGATCATCATGCAGGCGATGTTTGAAGGCTTTGCCGACCAAATTCACGGCGGCGCCAAAATGCTGAGCCGCACCTTGGGGGTCAATATGCCGGAGGGGAAAGTCGCGGCACAGCTTGGGGCGCTTCAGGAAAAATACCCAAATGTGTCCATGGGTTCCTATCCCTATTTCAAGCAGGGCGACGTCGGGACCAATCTGGTGTTTCGCTCAATCGATGAGGGCGATCTCAACAGGTCCTTTCAGGAGCTGTCAGATCAGCTAAAGAAAGAAGGCGTGGAGTTGGCCGAAACCACGTAATTTCCAAATTTCTGCGAAGCGTTAAGGCGGGCGGCGGAAACATGAAAGATCACGTGGACAAAATGCCGCCTGGCCGCAATGCGGGGGAATCAAGTGGGCAGGCGCAGGCACTTCCCCTGCCAGCACATGTTCGGTCAGGATGAATACAAGCTTGTCCTTGTATTCAGCAAACTGCAGGCTTTCGGCAGTTCCCGCAAGAAAGTTTGGCGAACGCATTATCCGCTTGTCTCAAATGCCATCAATAGGTAGGTTGTTGCTCGCTGCCCGCATGGTGAAATTGGTAAACACAGTAGACTTAAAATCTGCCGCTCGTAAGGGCTTCCCGGTTCAATTCCGGGTGCGGGCACCATTAGTTTTATAAACTATTGATTTTATTGTTTTTTTTACGAATTAAAAAACAACATTTCCCCAACAACCCACCTATTGTGATCGGCGATATAATTGCTATTTCTCTGCGGTTGCCAGAACGCTACCGATGACGACGAAGGAAGCGCCGGTTATTCTGTTAAACCAGCGGCCAACACTGCTTTTCGCGAGCCAGGGGGCGAGGGTGCTGGCGGAACTCGCCAGAACAAGTTCAAACAGAAATTCGAACGTTACGAATGTCCCGGCAAGAATGACGAATTGCAAGAGCTGTGAGCCCTTTGGGTCCACGAACTGAGGGAGAAATGCGGCGAAGAATATGATTCCCTTAGGGTTGGAGGCGGCGGACATAAAGCCCTGAAAAAAGAGTTTGCTGCCCCGGGCCGCGAGTTGGACTTTTGCGCCACGTGTGATGAGGGGCGGTGACCGCCAGGTCATGATGCCGAGGTAAATCAGATAAGCCGCACCGATCCATTTGACGATGTTAAAGGCGGTGGTCGATGTCGCAAGCAAGGCGCCAAGCCCGGCCATGCAGACGGCAATAATGAGTATAAAGCCGAGGGCGCCACCAAGACTGGTGTAGATGGTCTTACGGACACCATGGGAGGCGCCATGGGTGAGGACCAACAGAGAATTCGGCCCCGGTGTGACGCAGAGGGCGGCAGACGCCAATAGATAGATGATCCAGAGTTCAACAGACATGGGAACGACCCCTCCTTTTCCGCAGGATAAGGCGTCAATGTCAGCTTGTCACCGCTGATTTTAGTTTTGGTGCGGCGGGCGTCATACGCGCCGGAATTTGCGCTTGTGCAAGGGCCGCCCGTCAGCAGATAGACTGGATTTAGCTTTTTTGAGCGGCTTCCAGTTTGTCCTGCGTTTTTGTGTCGAAATCGCTGGCATCATGGCGTTCGTGCAGCTGTCCTTCCAGCGGACCCATACTCTTGTTGACCATTCTTCCGCGCTGAACGGGGACCCGCTTGTCGATTTCATGGGTCCACCGGGCAAGATTTTTGTAGGAAGCGGCGTCCAGGAACTCAGCAGCATCATAGGCCCGGTTAAGGACAATTGCGCCATACCAGGGCCAAATGGCCATATCGGCGATGGTATAGGTATCCCCGCAAATATAGCGGTTATCTGCAAGACGGCGGTCCAGCACATCCAGCTGCCGTTTTACCTCCATGGCAAAACGATTAATCGGGTATTCGTATTTTTCCGTTGCGTAAGCATAGAAATGGCCAAATCCGCCACCAAGATAGGGGGTGCTGCCGATTTGCCAGAATAGCCAGGACAGGCATTCCGCACGTCCGGCCGGATCTGTTGGCAGGAAGGCGCCGAATTTTTCGGCCAGATGCAGCAAAATGGCACCGGATTCAAAAATGCGTGTGGGTTTCTCCATACTATGGTCCATAAGGGCCGGGATTTTGGAATTGGGATTGACGTCGATAAAGCCACTGCTGAACTGATCGCCTTCCCGAATGCTAATCATCCAGGCATCATATTCCGCGCCACTAAATCCGGCGGCCAGCAGCTCTTCGAGCAAAATGGTTACTTTTACGCCGTTCGGGGTGCCGAGGGAGTAAAGTTGCATTGGATGCTTGCCCACCGGCAATTCCTTGTCATGGGTCGGGCCGGCGATCGGACGATTTATGCTCGCAAAACGTCCTCCGCTTTCCATTTCCCATTTCCAGACTTTCGGTGGTGTGTAAGTTGTTGCATCATTCATCTAGGAGACTCCCTGAATTGTGGCGTGTCTGACGTATGTCTTAAAACCTATTTGGAACGTATGTTCCATTATACAGATATGCAACCCCAAAGACCAATAATATACATATGTGGGGGTCAGGTTCTCACTCTTCGGTCTATTCGAACGCAATATCCAGCGAAACAATCAGCTCATAATAGCCGTAAAGGGCGGCCAGGAAGAAGGCAAAGAGCACCAATTCATGCTTGAAATGATGAGAGTGGAAGAAGTCCCGATCCCGGTGGTGGAGGACATCCATCAACTCGTCGCCAAAACGAATGGAGAGAAAAGTGCCGATACCGGAGAGAATGATCACCGCCCAATAGGGATAGGGATTGAGTATAATCTGGTACAACACCTTGGTGAGGAAGGTGGTGTCGTAATAAGACGCGGCATAGGTCAGGGACAGAATATTTATCAAGATGGCAACGGCCCAAACGGCAATTTCGGAGATTACCATGCGGATACCGAATAGCAGCCGAAGCGGAAAATCGAGGAGAAACCCGGCGTCGGCGACGGGCGTACAGAGGACGAAAAAACTCCAGGTCAATAGGGCCGACAGGCCACCGGTAATCAGGTCAAACTCATACACGAGATAGCCAAAATATCCGGCCAGCAGGGCAAGCAAAAGAACGAATTTAATAACGACCTGTCGGGAAGGTTTAATGGTAATTTTGGTCATGCTACCGAATATGCTGTTGTTGGTAAGAGAGACAAGATAGGTGGCCGTGGCAACCTACTCGTCCCGTTCGATTGGATAAGGTTCTAATGTGGTCGTATCACGGCCGATTTCGACTTCGGCAATGTATTTGATCGCCATATGGGCGGGTAATCTGCAGTGATAGGCATGGGTGAAAGATAGTACGCTGAACACTGCCCCGATGCCCAGATCCCATCCGAACGGGATAAGGCCCGTACCGCCGCCGAAATTGCCGAAATGGGAGAGAAGACCAAGCGCCAGTAAGTACGGGATCATCCACACCGCTTGCTTAAGATCGAGCGGGCGTAAATCTTTTGAGACACGTCTGAGAATAAGGAACAGAATTAGGCCGACGACGATCAACACCATCAGGACCTCAATAACCCGCCAGCCACTCCAGTAAAGGGTCCAGGTCGCGCCGATAAAGGCGCAATTGCCGACGAGCGTGACGGCGGGAACGCGAAAGTAGCGCGGGCGGTCCGGTATTTGCGAGCGAAGCGCATAAAGCGCGATGGGGCCGACCACAAGGGAGAGGACGATGGAGGCGCCGTTCAGGGTGACCATTTCTTCAAAACCAATGATGAAGAGCATGGCGGAGCCCAGTATCCAGTTTAAAACCATGGCATTAAAGGGAACGGATCGCGGCGAGAGCTTTGAGAAAATCTTCGGAAACTGACCATTGTCGGCCATGGCCATGGCGAGCCGGGCATCGGATCCCGTCGCCACCAGGCCGCCGCCAAACGGCGCAATTATGGCCCCTGCGTAAATGATACTCATAATCCAGAGCATCCCGAGGGCCGTACCGAGAGCGGCAAAAGGTCCATAGTCATGATCGAGACTGAGAGCCTTCCAGCCTCTGCTGACCTCCTCCGTGGGGAGCGCCCCGATAAAGGCGATTTGCGCCCCCATATAAATCAACAGGCAGAAAAGAATGGAAAAGCAGAGGGCGAGCGGAATATTCCTATGGGGTTTAACGGTTTCGCCAGCAAGGTCGATGGCATGCCGGAAGCCGATAAAGGCAAAAATAACGCCGCCTGTCGAGACACCGGCGAGAACGCCGGGAAGATCAAAAGGCGAGAATTCCGGCGTTGTAAAATTGGAAAAGTCGAACCGGGTATAGATAAAGGCAATAACAATAACCGTCGGCACGATAATCTTGATCCAGGTCAGGCCGGTATTGATTTTGCTGAAGAAACTGACGCCCCACGCGTTGATTACCACCATCAGCGCCATGAACACCATGGCAAGGCAGCTGCCCAGGAAATTGAGGCTAGAGCTACCGGGTTGATGGGTCCAGGGGACCGAGGCCGCGAGATATTTGAGCATCGCCGCGACTTCGATGGGCGCCGTCAAGGTATAGCCAATCCAGGCGGTCCAGCCCATAACGGCGCTAACAACATTCCCGTGACTGAAATGCGGCACCCGCGCAAGGCCGCCGGCAACGGGAAGCATGGCGCTGACTTCGGCGAAGGTGATGGCGAGGAGAAACATGAAAACGGCGCCAATAAGCCAGGAGAGAACGGCGGCCGGCCCCGCATTCTCGGCGACAAGCTGTGGCGCGAACAGCCAGCCCGATCCCAGCATGCCGCTAATGGCGACGAAAGTGAGGCCAACAAGGCCGATGGAGCGTTGTAATTTCATATGTTGTTTCGCATTGCGGGCTAATCCAGCCTACTGACAATCTGCCCGTCTTTCACGGCAAGGATCGCGCCGCGCGGCAGCGCATGCCAGTCGTCATCGCTTAACGGTACACTGGCAAATACGAGAGCGCTATTTTCTACATTCGGAGGCGATGTGACAGTGAGGCCCTCCACATGCAGGTTCTGACGCTCTATCCAATGCAGAGCCGGGGCGACTGCCGGGCCGAGGACGCCATCAATTTCGTGCCGCCGGACATCGGCATGAACAAACAGTGTGTCGCCATCACTATACAGGAAGTTACAACTGCCCAGTTCCCGCATTTCCGCGGCCACGTACCCCAGAACTTCCAATCGTCGCTCGACCGAGGGCATACCGTCCTGCCAGAGCGGCTCCAATTGATCGAGCAAATAGCAGAAGGCATATTCAGAATCGGTTTCGCCCATGGGTAAATGCCGATGGTGTTTTAAGGTCAGCGCGTCTTGAAAATCAACGAGGGTCCCGTTATGGGCAAAGACATGAGCGCGGCCAAAGACTTCGCGCTTAAAGGGATGGGTGTTTTCGTATTTAGGCTCACCGTGACTTGCCCGCCTGACGTGGGCGATAACACAACTGCTTGTCGTTGGATTGTTCTGGATGAATTCAATCCAGGGACTATTATAGGCTGGCGCGGATTCCTTGATAAGAAGGGTATCAACATCTTTTTGAAAACTCAGACCCCAACCTGAACTATTGGCATGGCTGAGGCCCCCATGCCGGGAAAATTCATGTAGGGAATAGCTTATACTAACCGGGTGGCGACTGGAGACTGCCAACAATTCACACATATATTACCCTTATGCTTGAGACAGTTTCTACTCTAATGCTGCCGGGTCCTTCTTGCCAAGGTGAAAAAGGACTGTTTATACTGCATGCAGAAATTCTGCCTCGGTAAATTTGATCATTAAAAATTCAGGAAAAATAGATGTCTTTCAATTATGCGAGCTATCAGCCAAAGGGCGACAAGAAAAACTCCGAGTTTTTTGACGAGTTTCGCCAGAAAATTTATGCCCGGCGCCAGGAAAGCGGTATCGAGGATCTGGTTGGTAATATGCGAGCGGTAGTGACACAGGTAGAGCCCGGAACAAGCATGGCGACGATGGTGGAATTTTATCTGATGACGCCGTACCGCTATTCAGGGAGCTATATCGGCGCTACTCATAAATTCTACGTCCTGCATAACACGGCGGAGACACCGGCGCTGATCCTGATGGAGCCGTTGAGCGTGGATTTCAAGGAATATATCCTGCGGATCAACAAGATGTATCCGCTCTCGCGCGCCGCGCCGCATACCCGTTATGTCGGGGAGATATATGCGACCCGCGATTTAGCCATGACCCGCTCCGTTCTTGAAGAGCAGAGCGTCCGCTTTGAATATGCCGAGGATGTGGAGAACCCGTTCTACGCTAACGACGGGTTTCTGTTCACCATGCCCTCCGATTTTACCGGCAACCGCGTTGGCTATAGCAGCCTTGATATGAACGATCCGGATAGCCTCGGGCTGGGCGGTAAATTTGCGCTTACAGCGGCTGAGCAGGCTGAGCTCGCCGCCGCCGCGGCGTTTGGTGAGGCCTCGGGGGTTACGTCCTTGTTGCTCGGCATTGATCATTTGGCATCCCGTATTCTGGCGCCGGATCGCGAAGACGCTATCCTCGAATTTCTGACGCAGGTGCCGTATTATTTCTGGGGGGCCTATAATATCTCCGAGATGAATTCGTCGACCAATGTCAATCGGAACGGGAGCGTCACTGACGACAAACACTCGCCCGCCAAGGTATTTACCGCCAACAACACACCGTCTTTCGTCAATTCATTTGAAAATCTGCCCATGCCGACCGAGACATTTGTGCGTAATTTCGGGCGGCGTTTGCATCATGTGGCCCTTGAAGTGAAGGATGGGGACCATGCCAGCGGCGAGAAAAATGTCGATTTTGTCGTCGCGGCGCTAAGGGAAAAGGGCATCGCGTTCCTGGCCCATGTGGTAGGCGAATGCAGGGATGAGCCAAATTTGAAACAGATATTCTCCAAACATTCAAAAAATACCATTCTGATCACGGAATATGTGGAAAGATGTCACGGGTTTGATGGCTTTTTCACCAGAGATAACGTCGCTGCCTTGACCCAGGCGGCGGGACAGGATGAGCAATATCAACATGGGCAGGTTTTCGATTGAACACGCGCACTAACACAATGGGAGACAGCTAAACATGGCACGGAATATTTTCTACGCTATTTCTATCGGGGGCGTTGTCCTGATCGGCCTATTTCAGTTTTTCTGGCCGCCAATTACCTGGTTGTTGCTGGTACTGGTGCCGTACATTCTGCTTGGCCTCTACGACATGAATTTCACGATCCACAACGTGCTGCGGAATTATCCGGTGATTGGCCATATGCGCTATGCCCTTGACTCTATCAGCCCGGAAATTCGCCAGTATTTTATCGAGACCAATGAAAGCGGTCGGCCCTATAACCGCCAGCAGCGAAATCTTATCGCTGCCCGCGCCAACGGGGGCTTGCAAACCCAGCCTTTCGGGACCCAATGGGACATTCTTGACGTCGGCTATCAGCGCGCCAATCATTCCCTGTCGCCCAAGCATGTGGACAAGGAAAAAGAACGCATTCTGGTCGGCGGACCGGATTGCAAACAACCTTATCTCGCTTCGCGCCTCAATATTTCGGCCATGAGCTTTGGTGCCCTCAGCCCCAACGCCATTCACGCCCTGAATGCCGGCGCCCGGCGCGGTAATTTCGCTCATAATACCGGGGAAGGGGGCCTCAGCCCCTATCATCTGGCGGGCGGAGGCGATATTACCTGGCAAATCGGCACGGGATATTTTGGATGCCGGTCAGCAGATGGTAATTTCGATGCAGAAAAATTTAGAGCGAACGCCAATCGCGACGTCGTCAAAATGATTGAAATCAAGCTCAGCCAGGGCGCGAAACCTGCCCATGGCGGCGTGTTGCCTGCGGCCAAGGTCGACGCAGAGATTGCTGAAATTCGCGGTGTCCCCATCGGCAAAGAAGTGCTATCGCCGCCTGCACATAGCGCGTTTTCGACGCCGGAAGGTCTGTTGGAATTCGTCGTGCAATTGCGGGAAATGACGGCGGGAAAACCCATCGGTTTCAAGCTCTGCATTGGGAAGCGCAGCGAATTTATGGGCATCTGCAAGGCCATGCTGAAAACCGGCATCACGCCCGATTTTATCACGGTCGATGGTGCTGAAGGTGGGACCGGGGCCGCGCCGCTGGAATTTTCTAACCGTCTCGGTGTCCCCATCGATGAGGGGCTTTCATTTGTGCATAACTGTCTTGTCGGCATTGGCCTTCGGCAGCATATCAGGATCATTGCTAGCGGCAAGGTCGTGACCGGCTTTGATATTATGGAGAAACTCGCGCTTGGCGCCGATATGTGCAATGTCGCCCGGCCAATGATGTTTGCCCTTGGCTGCATACAGTCCCTGCGTTGCAATACCAACCAATGCCCGACGGGCATTGCGACCCAGGACAAATCCCGCGCGCAAGCTGTGGATATAGAGGCCCGGCAGGTTCATGTGGCGAATTTTCACGCCGCGACCATGGAAAGTTTCCGCGAACTGGTCGGCGCTTGCGGGCTTGAAGACCCGAATGATCTGAAACCGCATCATATCCTGCAACGGGTCGCCAATGAAACCGAGCTGCCGTTTGACGAGATTTACGACTTCCTGGCAGAGGGCGAGCTTCTGTCCAAAAAAATCCACCCCGGTTTCAAGAAAGACTGGGAACGGGCCAAGGCGGAAGCGTTTTAATCCGTTTCCTAATGAAGCTTTGAATTGGCTTTCAGGGTTGCGGCAAGCTCGGTCGCGGTAACAACGCCGATGATTTTATCGCTGTCCTCTGAGTCCGGTGTATCGGAAACAAGCACAATGTCGGCGTCCTTCTCGGCGAGGGCCGACAGGGCGTCAATCAGGCTGGCATCAGGTCCGATGAAGGCATGGCGGACGGTCTCGCCGACCATGAGTTCCTCCTCGGGATGATCCTTGAGGATAAAGCGCCGCTCTGTCCGGAGAACTTTTCCGTCCTTTGTCCAGACAATGACCCCGGGGGTCAGCGGGCGCTCCGCACCGTCTGGCAGAATGCTGATGTGTCGGGTCATGATTTCCTTGATTTTACGGGCCGACAGGATCGCAGCGCTCAACCCTTCCGGCACGGAGTGGCCGCGGCGGTTGAGTTTCAAGGTATAGATACTGGCGGGCGATAGGTAACGGCGCAGCGCGTAAGCCGACGCCGTACAAAGCAATGTTGGCAGCATCATGTGGTAGTCGCCCGTCATCTCGAACAGCATGATGACGGCGGTGAAAACGGCGCCGGTGGTCGACCCGATCATCGCCGCCATCCCGGCGATGGCAAACACCGGAATGCCAATGCCGATATCCGGGGCAACCATATGAACAAGGGTGCCGAAGGTTGAGCCCAACGTTGCGCCCATAAACAGCGCCGGGGAAAACACTCCGCCTGAGGCACCGGAGCCTAACGTTAGGCATGTCGCGACCAGTTTAAGGGCGAACAGCAGCAACAGGAACAGCGGATCCGACAAAGTCCCCACCAGCACATCAAGAATGGTCGAATAGCCAACACCCTGAATATAATAATGTCCCGAATAAATCTGGAACAGATAGATCATCACGCCGACACAACCCATGCCGAGCATATGACGGGTGTAATAGTTGCCGGGCATGGCATCAAACTTGTCTTCTGCCCAGTAAATCGCCTTGATGAACAGGGTGCCTGCGAGCCCGCAGATGATACCAAATGGCAGGAACAGGACCAGCCCCACCACTGGATCAATGCCGAATTCCGGTATCTGCAAGGCGGGAACTTCGAAGCTGGGATTGGTGCCCAGCAAAATCCGCCCGATATAGGTAGAGACGACGGTCGCAATTGTTACTAACAGGATGCTCTCAGCCGAGATAGCGACCAGCAATAGCTCGACCGCGAACAACACCCCGCCGAACGGCGCATTAAAAGTCGCTGCAATTCCGGCCCCGGCCCCTGCGGCCATCAGGATCACCCGCTGGCGGGTCGGCATGGCCACCAGGGTGCCGAGCACCGAGCCGAAGGTGGCGCCGATCTGGATAATCGGCCCCTCACGGCCAATGGCGCCGCCGCTGCCAATGGAAAGGGCAGAGGCCAGCGACTTTACGACCACGACAATCGGCCGGATATGGGTTCCCCCAAAGGTCCTTATTGTCACCGTGCATAACATTTACTTTCATGTGTTCAAAGTTAGACCATTTCTTTGTCTCCAAAGGCCACACAAGA